>JASLDK010000256.1 GCA_030145945.1 Nocardioides sp. | reverse complement strand
CGCGCGCCATCGCCTCCAGGCGGGCGATCCGGTCCGCCATCGGCGGATGGGTCGAGAACATCTTCTGCACGTCCGCTGCACGGAACGGGTTCGCGATCATCATGTGGCTCGCGTTCTGAAGGTCAGGCGTCGGCGCCAGGGGAGCGCGGGCCACGCCGGACTCGAGCTTTCGCAATGCTGACGCCAGAGCCAACGGATCCGCGGTGAGGCGGGCACCGTCCTCGTCGGCGTCGTACTCCCTCGTCCGGCTGATCGCCATCTGGATCACCGCCGCAGCGAACGGCGCGAGAAGCGCGGTGCCGATCATGACGAGCGGGTTGGGCCGGTTCTCGTCGTTGCCGCCGCCGAAGAACGACGAGAACGCGAGGAACTGCGCGACCGAGCTGATCACGCCGGCGACCGCTGCGGCCACCGAACCGGCCAGGATGTCGCGGTTGTAGACGTGCATCAGCTCGTGACCCAGCACGCCACGCAGCTCGCGCTCGTCCAGCAGCGCAAGGATGCCCTCGGTGCAACAGACCGCCGCATTCTCGGGGTTGCGGCCCGTCGCGAAGGCGTTGGGTGCCTGGGTCGGGGAGACGAACAACGCGGGCATCGGCTGCCCGGCCTTCTGCGACAGCTCACGCACGATCCGGTACATCGCCGGCTGCTGGTTCTCCGCGACCGGATAGGCGTGCATCGCCTTGATCGCGAGCTTGTCGGAGTTCCAGTATCCGTAGGCCGTCGTACCGACACCGATCAGGGCGAAGATCCAGATGAATGCCGAACTGCCCGTGGCAGCGGCGATCAGACCGCCGACCATGAGCAGGAGCGCGAAGATCGCGCCGAACAGGCCGGCGGTCTTGAGACCGTTGTGGTGGCGGTGCATGCACCGACAACGAACGAGACGGTGCGGTGCGTTCCACTGGGGCGAGGAGATTCCGATCACGCCCGTTGATCGTCGCGCTCGAAAATGAGATGCGATCCGGCTGTGCCATTCCCTACCGTTGGTCAGGCAAGGTCAGCGGCCTCCCCGGCGTGCCGGCGGCGGTTCCGCGCGTTGTCTGCACACCTCTCGGTACGTGCCTGTAAAGCACGCGGTTCGACTCCCCACTCCTTGATGCGGTGGACGACGGCCACCTCCTGGCGCACGCCCTGCGGCGGTCCCGGTCCGTACGACGGCATCGACCCCGCGTGCCCCAGCGGCCGTCGCCCGCCGTCACCCCTGCCTGTCCTGCCCACCTGCTTCGCCCGCTCTGACTCCACAGCATCACCCCATCGCCCATCGGCACCACGACCGGAAGGAGGCCGCCGATGTCCCTGATCCGCCCCACCCTCACCGTCCAGCCCTGGACCGTCGCGCTCAAGCGCGTCGACGGCCAGCCCACCGTCGTCCTGGCCGCGGGACGCCACCGCGCCCGGCGGCGGGCGGCGTACGAGATCGTCGACCTGCGGGAGCGGCTCACCGCGCTCTCGACGCAGGAGGTGCCGACCGACGACGGGATGACCGTCAAGCTGTCGGCTACCGTGCGCTGGACCGTCAGCGACGCGATCGCCTTCGCCGAGCGGGCGCTCGACCCGTTCGCAGGGGTCTACCTGGCAGTCCAGGTCGCGCTGCGTGAGCTCGTCGTCGCACTCCCCGCCGAGCAGGTGGCGAGTGCCGTGCGCGGTGCAGGTGCCCACCTTGCCGAGGAGGTCCGCCCAGTGGCCGACCGCGTCGGCATCGAGGTGCTGGCCGTCGACGTCAAGGACGTCGTCCTGCCGTTCGAGCTGCGGATGGCGCGGGCCGAGCTGGTCATCGGTCGTCATCGGGCGCAGGCCAAGCTGGAGGAGGCGCGGGCCGAGACGGCTGCCCTGCGGTCGCTGGCCAACGGGGCGAAGCTGCTGGCCGACAACCCGGCGCTGGCGCGGCTGCGGCTCGTCCAGGCGCTGCCGCACGGCACCACGCTGGAGCTGCGCACCGACGACTGACGGCCGCCACTCGGCCGGTGCTGGCCAGGGCCGGTCAGGGCCGGTCAGGGCCGGGGTTGGCAGCGCGGACACCAGTACGTCGTGCGCTCCCGCCCCGGCTCGCCGACCTGACCGGCCTCGATCGTCGTCCGGCAGCGAAGGCAGGGTCGGCGATGTCGGCGGAAGACCCAGACCGGATTGCGGCGATCACCTGTGGTCACCGGCTCGCCGTTGTGAACTCCGGCTCGCAACATCTGTCGTGCTCGCCGCAGCAGCCGAAGGGGATCCCGGACCGCACTGACCGCGCCCTGCGGGTGTGCTCCCTGGACGAAGCAGACCTCGGCCGTCCAGATGGTTCCGAGGCCGGCGACCACGGTCTGGTCGAGCAGTGCACTGCCGAGGGGACGATTCGGCCTGCTGGTGAGTCGGGTCAACGCCGTGCTCTCGTCATCGGCGGTCCACGGGCCGAGCAAGTCCGGTCCGAGGTGCCCGATCACGGAGTCCTCCTCGGCGGTGGGCAGGAGATCGACCAGACCGAGCCGCAGCCCGATGGCCTCGGTGGCATCGGTGCGCAACGCCACCCGGACGTCCGCGTTGGGGCCGGGCCACCGGGCGCCGGAGATGAACGTGCGCCAACTGCCCTCCATCTTCAGGTGCGTGTGGAGGGTGAGCGCCGCGCCATCTGCTGCGACCAGGCGGGTGAGCAGGTGCTTGCCGTGGGTCGCGGTCTGGCCGACGGTCGCGCCGGACACGTCGGTCGTGGCGAGCTGGGGGACGCGGAAGTCGCTGCGGAGCAGGACGCGACCCTGGAGCGCACGATCCAGCCGATCCGCCGTACGACGGACCGCATCGCCCTCAGGCACGGATCCTCAGGCCTCGCGGTGTGGCGACGAAACCTGCCGCCGCGAGCGCGTCGCGCATCGGACCGCCGTTGCCCAACAGCGATGCGCCGTCGGCCTTCTCGACGGTCAACTGCCCCAGGGAGCCGCGGCGTACGGCACTTGACAGGGCCTCGGCGGCGGGCCTCAACTGGTCGAGGTCGTCACTCCAGGTGAGCAGCGTCCGACCGCCGCGTTCGACGTAGAGGACCAAGGCTCCGTCGACAAGGACGACGAGGGCTCCTGCCTTGCGTCCGGGCCGGTGCCCGGTGCCCTCCTCCTCGCCGCGGGCGGCAGAAGGCCAGGCGAGTGCGGCGCCGTAGGGGTTGGCGGGATCGGTGGCGGCAAGCGCCACCGCGACGGGCTTGTGGTCGAGGGGTGCGCCGTCAGCAGGGGCCGCGAACGACCGAAGGCGGTCGACGGCACCCGAGGTCCCGAACTGGGCCGCACCGAGGCCTTCGACGAAGTAGCCGCGACGACAGCGCCCGGCATCCTCGAAGGCGCTGAGCACCTTGTAGACGGAGGCGAAGCCGCCCGGAACGCGTTCGTTGACGACCGCGCCACGGGTGACCACACCATGCCGGTCGAGGAGCTGCTCGGCACTCGCATGGGCGCGACGGGTGGCATCGATGTCGATGCTCGGCAGCATCGCCCAGCGTCCCGCAGTCTCGGGCGGTCCGGTGCGGGCGACGCGTCCCGGGCGGGCCGCGGCCCGACGCGTGCGGTGGGCGGCGCGTCCGGAACGGGTCAACGCACGCAGGGGTGCGAGCGTGTCGTTGGTCAGGTGGCCACTCCACACCAGCGCCCACAGGGCGGCACTCACGGCGTCATCGAACGGGACCTCCCCGCCCGCGTCGACACACGCCCGCGCCACCTGGTCGGCGACCTGCCGGAAGAACCAGGCGCCGCCGGGTGCGAGCACGTCGAGCACCCGCTGCTGCAACGGGTCCTCGATCCGACCGGGCTCGGGCAGGGTGAGGTGAGCTCGGTCGGCGAGGTGCAAGGAGACCCAGCCGTCGCTGCCGGGCAGCGCTGCGTGGCCGGACCACACCACCTCGCCCGTGGCGGTCAGCTCATCGAGCATCGCCGGCTCGTAGTCACGCACGCGGGCCGGCAGCACCAGCGACTCCAGCGCGCTGGCGGGCAGCGGGGCGCCGGCGAGCTGCTCGACCGTGCGCAGCAGGCCCTCGACACCGCGCGGGCCCTTCGCGGTGGTGATCTCGTGCCAGGCGGTCGAGAACCGGGCCAGTGTGGCCGGCTCGACGGGCTCGATCTCCTGCCGGAGGCGGGCCAGGGACCGGCGCCGCAGCCGACGCAGCACCTCAAGGTCGCACCACTCCTCGCTCCCCGAGGAATCGAGCACAGGGACCGGGCGGAACTCGCCGGACAGGACCCGGCCCTGCGCCTCGAGCCGTTGCAGGGTGTGGCGAACGACAGCGACGCCGAGCCCGAGCCGGGTCGCCACCTGATCGACGGTGAACGGCCCGTGGGTGCGGGCATAGCGGCCGACCAGGTCTGCGAGCGGATCCTCGACCGGCTCGGTGAACGCGGTCGGTGTGCCGGGTGGGACAGGGACGCCGAGACCGTCGCGAAGCCGCGCCACGTCCTCGACCACGGCCCACGCATCGCCGTACGCCATCCGGACGGGAACCAGCCGCCGGGCAACGACCAGGTCGGCGAACCAGTCATCGACCGGCGCCTCGTCACGAGCTCGAGCGGTCACCTCGGCCGAGGTCAGCGGCCCGAGCAGACGCAGCAGGTCCACCAGACCCTCGGCATCGCGAGCTCGGCGCTCCGGGACGGTGCGTTGCAGCTCGGCCTCCACCTCGGCCAACACGTCCGGGTCGAGCAGTTCGCGCAGCTCGGCGCGCCCGAGCAGCTCGGCGAGCAGACCCTGGTCGAGCGTCAGCGCGGCCGCCCGGCGCTCGGCGAGAGGGGAGTCGCCCTCGTAGACGAACTGGGCGACGTAGCCGAACATCAGGGTCCGGGCGTACGGCGAGGGCTGGGTCGTCTCGATCTCGGTGACCGTGATCTCCCGTTGCTCGACCCGACGCAGCAGTCCGGTCAGACCCGGGAGGTCGTAGACGTCGTTGAGGACCTCGCGAACGGTCTCGAGCACGATGGGAAAGGACGGATAGCGAGATGCCACCTCGAGCAGCGCGGACGCGCGCTGGCGTTGTTGCCACAGCGGCGACCGACGACCCGGATCACGCCGCGGCAGCAACAAGGCTCGCGCTGCGCACTCGCGGAACCGCGCGGCGAAGAGGGCGGAACCGCCGACCTTGCGGGTGACGATCTCCTCGATCTCGTCCGGCTCGAAGGCGATCAGATCTGCACCCGGCGGCTCCGCGTCGGTGTCGGGAATGCGGATCACGATGCCGTCGTCGTTGGCAAGCGCCTGCCCGTCGACGCCGAACCGCTCGCGCAGTCGGGCATTGATGGCCAGTGCCCACGGGGCGTGAACAGCCGTTCCGTAGGGGGAGTGGACGGCGAGACGCCAGTCGCCGAGCTCGTCGCGGAAACGCTCGACCAGCACGGTGGTGTCGCTCGGGAGCACCCGGGTGGCCTCGACCTGCTCGCGGAGGTAGGTCACCAGATTGGTGGCGGCGTTGGCGTCGAGACCGACCTCGCGGGCGGTCTTCTCGGCGGCCTTGTCCGGGAGTGCCGCGAGCTCGCGGGTGAACGCGCCGATCGCCTCACCCAGCTCGGTAGGCCGCCCTGCTGTGTCGCCCTTCCAGAACGGCAGACGTCCCGGCACACCGGGGGCCGGCGTCACCAGGACCTGGTCGTGCGTGATGTCCTCGATGCGCCAACTGGTCGCGCCGAGCGCGAACACGTCGCCGACCCGGCTCTCGTAGACCATCTCCTCGTCGAGCTCGCCCACCCTCCGGTTGGCGCCCTCTCCGACGAGGAACACGCCGTAGAGACCGCGGTCGGGGATCGTTCCGCCGCTGGTGACCGCGAGCCGTTGCGCGCCGGGGCGGCCGCTGACCTGGCCGGTGACCCGGTCCCAGGTGATCCGCGGTCGCAGCTCGGCGAACTCGTCGGAGGGGTAGCGGCCCGCCAGGAGGTCGAGCACTCCGTCGTACGCCGAACGCGGGAGGTGCGTGAAGGGCGCACTGCGCCGGGCCAGCGTGAACAGCTCCTCGACGTCCCAGTCATCCACTGCAGTGGCGGCCACGATCTGCTGGGCGAGCACGTCGAGAGGGTTGGCCGGGACGCGCAGGGCCTCGATCCCGCCGGTGCGCATGCGGGCCACTGCAACGGCCGCGGGAGCCAGATCACCCCGATGCTGCGGGAAGAACACGCCTGCCGACGTCTCGCCGACCTGGTGGCCGGCCCGCCCGACGCGTTGCAGCGCGCTGGCCACACTGGGGGGAGAGGCGATCTGCAGGACCAGGTCGACGGCGCCCATGTCGATGCCGAGCTCGAGGCTGCTGGTCGCGACGACGCAGGGGAGCCGGCCGCGCTTGAGGTCGTCCTCGATGAGCGCACGCTGCTCCTTGGAGACCGAGCCGTGGTGCGCCTTCGCGATGACCGCCTCGGCGCTGCTGCTCGCGCCCGACTGGGCCATCACCTGAGCGGGCGGGTCGATGCCCTCCGTGTCGACCCCAGCGGCGATCTCGTTGAGGCGGGCGGTCAGTCGCTCCGCCGTACGCCGCCCGTTGGTGAACACGATCGTCGAGCGGTGCTCGCCGATGAGCTCCGCCACGCGTTGCTCGACGTGCGGCCAGATGCTCGCCCGAGTAGGTGGTCCAAATGACCCGGTGGGGTCGTCGTCCTCGACCGTGCTGTTTGGCTGCCCCAGCCCGGGCATGTCCTCGACCGGCACCTCGACCCGCAGGTCCCACTCCTTGCGGGTCGGGGGCGCCACGATCTCCACGGGTGCGGATCCGCCGAGGAATCGGGCGACCTCCTCGGTCGGTCGCACCGTGGCAGAGAGTCCGATGCGTTGGGCCGGCTTCGCGAGGAGCGCGTCGAGGCGTTCGAGGCTCAGCGCGAGATGCGCGCCCCGTTTGGTGCCCGCGACGGCGTGGACCTCGTCGATGATCACCGTGTCGATCCCGCGCAGGGTCTCGCGGGCCTGGCTGGTCAGGATCAGGAAGAGGGACTCAGGGGTGGTGATCAGGACGTCGGGCGGACGGGTCGCGAGCCGGCGTCGTTCGTTGGCGGGCGTGTCACCGGAACGGATCCCGACCGTCACCTCCGGCAGCTTCGCGCCGGGGGCGAGGCGCTCGGCGGTCTGGCGGATGCCGGTCAACGGTGCGCGCAGGTTGCGCTCGACGTCGACCGCGAGAGCCTTGAGCGGGGAGATGTAGAGGACGCGTGTGCGGTGCAACTTGTCGTCGGGAGCGGGCGTGGTGAGAAGTCCGTCGATGCCTGCGAGGAAGGCGCTCAACGTCTTGCCCGAACCGGTCGGCGCCACGACGAGCGTGTGCTGCCCGCGCCCGATCGCGTCCCAGGCGCCGGCCTGCGCAGCCGTCGGCTCCGCGAACGCAGCCCGGAACCACGTGCGGGTCGCTTCGCTGAAGCGCGCCAGTGGATCCGTCATTGCGCCATCCTCGCGCACGGCACCGACAGCGGTGCGACGATGGTGTGGTGGAGCCAGGGGTACGACGTCGCGCGGCCCTCGCGATGGGCGTGATCATGCTCGTGGCGGCCGCCGTGATCTCGTGGCTGGTGCTGCGGCCCGATCCGACTCCCGAGCGGGCTGTCGTCGTACCCCCGCCGGCTGTCGCTCCTGCTCCGCCGCCGACTCCGACCGATCCCTGTCTGACGCCGGCCACCGCTGGTTTCGTGCCGACCGCGATCACGGTCGAGGGCATCGCTCGGAAGGCTCGCGTGCTCGCGCTGCCCCGGGACTCGGCCGGCGTGGTGGGCGTTCCGCCCGTGTCCGACAAGACGGCGTTCGCCTGGGATCGGGGTGGCGTGGAGCCGGGGTCCGCTGAGGGCCATGTGTTGCTCAATACCCATACGTGGCCGGACGGCTCCGCGATGGGCAACCGGCTGTTGCGTGGCCTCGCGGTGGGAGGCCGGTTGGTGCTCTCCACCGGCGAGGGAACCGCCAAGCAGGTGGCCTGCTACACCGTCACCGATCGCGTCGAGGTGCGGTTGAGCGACGGCTATCCCGGCTGGGACGCGAACGACGGGCCACCCCAGGTCGTGATCGTGGTCTGCTCGGGGAAGCGCCTGGGGCCCGGCAACTGGACGCACCGCACGCTGTGGTTCGCCAGCCCGGTGTGAGCACCGCTTCTACTTCGGCGGCAGACCCCCGGCGTACGACGCCCCGCGGGCGACCCACTCCGACAACTCCTCGTCCGTGGCGACGTCGGCGGTGCTGAGGCGCAGCCACCCCGACATCTCGCGACCGCGCATTTCCATCGCGGAGGCGGGCGTGGTGGCGATCAGGCGTTCCCCCTGCTCGGGATCGACCCGCACCATGATGCCGCCCTGGCCGCTTGCCGCGAGGGCCATGTTGCCGCCGACCATGAACCCGAGTCCGCCGAACATCTTCTTCTCGGTCAGCTCACGACCGGCCACCGACGCCTCCTCGTGGAGGAGGTCGCGGATCCGAGCGGCCAGCTCCTCGTCGTACGCCATCAAGGGCGCCATTCGGGATCGCGACCGATGAAGCCGATCAACTTGTCCTGCCAGCGGGCGTCGTCGGCGACGGGAACGCGGGGGCCGTACTGCCCGCTCTGCCGCAGCATCTCGTCCATCGGCTCCATGCCCTGGAACATCGCCTGCGCGCGGTCGGCATCGAGGGTGTCGTCCTGGCCGGTGGCGCGGGAGAGGTCCCAGGTGTGCATGAAGACGTCGGCGGTGTAGAACTGTGCGACCGCGTCGGGCAACGGCATCCGGGGGAGCCGGGGGTGGGCGAAGGTGACCGCCGCGGTGGCCGGGTCGTCGAGCAGCGCCTGCACGGAGACGGTGTGCTGCTCCCATGTCGCGACCGGGTCGTCATCGACGGAGGGCGCCATGGGTAGGGCGATTCCGGTGCCGTCGGCCAAGAAGCTGGGGAACCACTCGACCAGGTGGCGGACGACGTCGCGGGCCTTCCAGCCGGCGACCGGGGACGGGGCGTCCCAGTCGCTCACGCCGCGCACGCGGTCGGTGAAGGTGGCCGCGAGGAGGCGGTGGTCGTCAGCGGAGCTGGTCATGCGGGAACTCCGTCCACGGTGGTGCTGGGATCGAGGGTGGCGAGCAGACGGTCGAGGGCGGCGTACCCCTCGTTGATGCCGATCTCCATCCCGCTGGCGAGCATGCCTGCCCGGGACTCGAAGTCGTAGACGACGGACAGTGCCTCGAGACGGGTGCGGCCGCCGGGCAGCTCGTGGAAGACCATCGTGTCGAGGCTGACCGCGTCGGGCATCTCCTCGAAGCCGAAGGTCTGCACGATCCGCTCGTTCTCGGTGACACGGTGGACTGCCCCGTAGAAGTGGGCGACGGCGCCGCCGTCCCGGGTGGCGGTGTAGCGGTATTCCCCGCCGGTGCGCATGTCCCAGACCTCGATGTCCATGCCGATCGAGTCCGGTCCGAGCCACTGCTTGACGAGATCGGGCTCGACATGGGCGCGGTAGACGAGCTCGCGAGGAGCGTCGAACTCACGCACGATGCGCACGGTCGGGACGTCGGGGTCCGCCTCGATGAGGGTCTCGGGCGCGGTACTGGTGTGGGTGGTCATCCTGCTTCTCCTTCGGTTCGTTCCTGCTCGTCGTCGGTCTGCTCGGCCTGCAGCCGCGCGAGGACGGTGTCCAGACGGCGGTAGCGCTGCTCGGCCTGCTGTCGATAGCGCTCGATCCACTTCGTCATCAGGTCGAACACCTCCGCGTCCAGGTGGACGGGTCGTCGCTGGGCTTCCTTGCTGCGCGTCACCAGCCCCGCCTCCTCCAGCACCTTGAGGTGCTTGGAGACGGCCTGGAGCGAGACGTCATACGGCGCAGCGAGCTCGCTGACCGTGGCATCGCCTGCCGTGAGCCTGGCCACCATGTCGCGCCGGGTCGGGTCGGCCAGCGCCCCGAACACCCGCGACAGGCGGTCGTCGTACTCAACCATGGGGTTGAGTAAACGCCTCGTCGGCGACATTGTCAACCGTCTGGTTGAATTGCGGTTCGCGGCGGGTGCGGGTTTCCCAAGGGATGCAGGGAAACTCGCACTTCCCCGTTCAAATTTGAACCGGGAAGTGCAGGCATGGCTGCATCCCTTGGGAAACCCACGCAGGACCAGCCTGGCCCTCAGCCGCGAGCCATCGGCGGGCTGACGGTCACTGCCGGACCGCGCCGGTAGAGCAGGGCGGGGCGCCCGCCGGTGGCCTCGCCACGTGAGTCCGTGGGTACGACGAACCCGTCGGTGCCGAGCACCTTGCGGCGGAAGTTGCCGAGGTCGGGAGGTGCACCCCAGACCGCGGCATAGACACGGCGCAATTCGGGGAGGGTGAACGGCTCGGTGACGAACTCGGTGGCCAAGGTCGTGTATTCGAGCTTGGCGCGGACACGTTCGCGGGCGTCGAGAAGGATCTGGCGGTGGTCGAAGGCGAGCTCGGGACCGCCCGGGGTCTCGAGCAGGTCGTCGACGATCCACCAGCGGGCGTCGGCCGCGTCGGTGCCGGCCTGGGGCTCCGGAAGGTCCGGGGCGAGTGCGACGTGGGCGACCGACACCACCCGCATGCGGGGGTCGCGGTCGGGTGCGGAGTAGGTGCGGAGCTGTTCGAGGTGGCCGGGGAAGCGGGTGAAGTCATCCAGGCCGGTCTCCTCGCGCAACTCGCGCCATGCGGCCTGCTCGGCGTCCTCGTCCGGTTCGACGAAGCCTCCCGGCAGCGCCCATGCTCCTTGGAAGGGCTCACCGCCTCGCTCGACCAGCAGGACGGCGAGGGAGCCGTCGCGGATGGTGAAGACAGCGAGGTCGACGGCGACCGCGAAGGGCTCGTGCCCGCTCATGCGACCGTCACCCCGGCGGCGGCCAGCTCTGCGAGAGCCGCCTTGGACGAGTCCGGCGCGACGCCGGCGTGCATCCCGTCCCGCAGGCGCACCCGGAAGCCGGCCTTCACCGCGTCGAGGGCGGTCGCCCGCACGCAGTAGTCGGTGGCGATTCCGGTGATATCGACCTCCTCGACGCCAGCGTCATTCAGGACCTCGGCGAGACGGTGGCCGTCAGCGGTGACTCCCTCGAAGGCGGAGTAGGCCGGCTCGCCCATGCCTTTGACCACGTGGTGCGTCACCGTGGATGTCTCCAGCTCGGGTGCGTAGTCCGATCCGGTCTCGCCCTGCACACAGTGAACGGGCCACGTCGTGACGAAGTCCGGCTGTTCGCCCACTGCGTGGAAGTGGCCGCCGTTCGTCTCGCCGTCCTCGTGTCCACCGAGGTGCCAGTCGCGGGAAGCAGCGATCACGGCGTAGTCATCGGCATTCTCGGCGAGGTGGGTGCTGACTCGACGGGCCACGTCACGTCCGCCGGTCACGCCCAGGGAGCCGCCCTCGACGAAGTCGTTCTGGACGTCGACGACGATGAGACCTCTCTTCGGTGCTGTCATTGCGTTCTCCTTTCGGGGGTCTCGAGACGGTCGCTGTGCGACCTCCTCGACCAACGTGGCGGTGAGGTACGCCGGTCCCGCGGCGACCGTGCGTGCCTCGGCCGGCAGGCTGGACAGGGTCGCGGTGGCGAAGGCGCGCACCTCGGGGAGTGTGGGTCGGTGGACGATCTTCCCGGCGCGGATGAGGGGCACCTGGACCGGTGTCGCGCCGGACGGAACCGTGTCGCGGGTGAGCCACTCGGCGACGAGCAGGCCGTTGGCGTCGTACTCCCGGAAGGCGTGCTTGCGTCCGCCGACCGACGTCTTGTCCTTGGACTTCTTCGCCACCGGCCGCATCGGGAGATCGGGTCCGTCGGCGATGGCGACGAGTTTGTAGACCATGCTCGCGGTCGGGTGTCCCGAACCGGTGGCGACACGGGTGCCGACGCCGTATCCGTCGATCGGCGCGTCGGCCAGCGCCGTGATCACGAACTCGTCGAGGTCGCTGGTGACCACGATCCGCGTGCTCGTGGCTCCCAGCGAGTCGAGCAGGATCCGTGCCTTGTGCGACTCCTCGGCCAGGTCGCCGGAGTCGAGCCGGATCGCGCCCAGGCCGGTGCCGGCGACCTCGACGGCGGTGCGGATGCCTTGCTCGACGTCGTAGGTGTCGACGAGCAGGGTGGTGCCGACGCCGAGAGCTTCGACCTGGCTGCGGAACGCCTCGGTCTCGGTGGCGTGCGCCAGGGTGAACGCGTGGGCGGCGGTCCCGGCGGTCGGCACGCCATGCCTGCGGCCGGCGGCGAGGTTGCTGGTGGTCGCGAAGCCGGCGATCCAGGCGGCGCGAGCCGTGGCGACGGCCGCTTCCTCGTGGGTACGACGACCGCCCATCTCGATCAGCGGCCGGTCGCCCGCTGCATCGACCATCCGAGCGGCTGCGCTGGCGATGGCGGTGTCGTGGTTGAGGATGCTCAGCGCGAGCGTCTCGAGCAGCAGGCACTCTCCGAGCGAGCCGGTGACGGTGAGGATCGGGCTGCCGGGGAAGTAGAGGTCGCCCTCGCGGTAGCCGTCGATGTCGCCGGAGAAGCGGAAGTCGGTGAGCCACTGCGCTGTCTCGGCACCGATGACACCCTGCTCCTGCAGCCAGGCGAGGTCGTCGACGTCGAAGGTGAAGTGCTCGATCGCGTCGAGGAGGCGACCGAGTCCGCCGAGCATGCCGTAGCGCCGGCCCTCGGGAAGTCGCCGGGCGAAGGCCTCGAACACGGCAGGACGATGAGCCCTCCCGTCGCGGACGAACGAGTCGAGCATGGTGAGCTCGTAGCGGTCGGTCAGCAGTCCGGTGGCTGTGGCGGTCCGGTCCATCGCAACTCCTCGAGTTGTAGTCAGAGTGACTATAACACGCGCATGATTGGGTTCCGAGCATGACGCGGGCAGGGGAGGCGGATGAGCAGGCGGCTGCCCACGAGAACGCGCTGATCGCCGACCGCGACCGTCGGCGCGGACAGGGCGCCTTCTACACCCCGCCCGACCTGGTCGCCTGGGTGCTCGACCGGGCGCTGGCAGGGCTCGGGCCGGAGGCGACGGTGCTCGATCCGGCCTGCGGCACCGGACACTTCCTCGTCGCGGCGGCGCAGCGGCTGGGCGTGCGGGCCGTCCACGGCTCGGACCTCGACGCCGACGCGGTCCGCATCGCTCGGGAGCGACTGCACGCCGTGGACCCCGGCGTACCCCTTGCCGAGATTGCGCAACGGGTCGTGGTCGGCGACGGCCTCGAGGTCTGGGAGGGGCGGGAGTTCGATGCCGTGGTCGGCAACCCGCCGTTCCTCGGCCAGCTTCGTTCGCACTCGGCCGGACAGTCCGAGGGCCGACGCAAAGGCCTCGGGGCCTACACCGACACCAGTGCCGTCTTCCTGCGTGCCGCACTCGACCTGGTCGTCGACGGGGGCGCTGTGGCACTGGTGCAGCCGCTCTCCGTCCTGGCTGCGCGCGATGCCAGCCCGGTGCGTGCCGCGGTGGCCGACCATGGCGCCGTGACTGACTTCTGGTGCTCGGACCGCCCGATGTTCGAGGGCACCTCGGTGCTGACCTGCGTTCCCGTGGTGCGTCGGGGCGCGCGGCCAGCGACGGATCCCGACCGGTGGGGCTCGTTGGCGGCCCCGACCTTCGGCATCCCGGCGGTCGACGACCTGACTCGAAACGGCGGTTGCATCGGCGATCTGGCGGTCTGCACGGCCGACTTCCGTGACCAGTACTACGGCCTCATGCCGTTCGTCCGCGACCTCCCCGAACCTGGCGCCCCTCTGATCACGACCGGGCTGATCGACCCTGCGGTCTCCCGGTGGGGGAGAACCCCCACGCGCTTCGCCCGCCAGCGGTACGACGCCCCGTCGGTCGATCTCGGTGCCCTCCGCGCCGACGGCAAGCTGGCGGCCTGGGCCGAGGCTCGCCTGGTGCCGAAGTTGCTGGTGGC
>JASLDK010000248.1 GCA_030145945.1 Nocardioides sp. | reverse complement strand
ATGCGCTGACGACAGGCGAAGCCCTTACGCGGGCGCGCTACCGATCCGACGTACCGTTCACCACCGGCCTGCAGTATTCGCGACGCGACGCAGCCCGGATCATCGGCTGGCCGCGCAGAACCTCATCGACGATCTACGGCTACAAGACCGACCGCAGCCGCAACGTCTGCGCGATCTTCGTGACGCTGCACAAGTCCGACGACGTCGATGCGAGCACTGCCTACGAGGACGCGCTCCTTGACGAGACGAGCATGCGGTGGTTCTCCCGGTCCCGCCGAACCTTGGCAAGCGACGAGGTGCGGGCCATCGTCGACGGCGACGTCATTGGCCACGTCTTCGTCAAGAAGGACGACGTCGAATCCGACCACTACTACCTCGGCGTCGCCGCCGCCCATGAGGCGGTCGAGACGACCATGCCCGACGCGGCAGGCAAGCCGTTGTCCGTGGTCACGATGACGCTGCGGTTCGCCGAGCCGATCAAGCAGGGGCTCTACGACTACTTCCGGCCGTAGTCACGAAACGGCGGATCGGTTGGTGCGGTGCGACGACCCTAGGGTGGTGCCATGGCTGACCTGAAGTGCTCCCGGTGCGGTGGGACCGACGTCACGCAGGGCTTCATCGCCGGACCGACGGGCGGACCGTGGTGGTTCGACGGGCCGCCGCGGGAGGTCAGGAGGCTGCTCGGCTTCACCTCCGGCAAGGGACGGCACGCGATCCTCGCTGCCGCCTGCGAGTCCTGCGGGCACCTCGACCTCTCCCGAGGCCCGCGGACCTGACTGCTGTCCACCAGGCCGCGGGCCACACCACCGTCACTTCGTCCAGAACGGCGCCTCGGCGTCCTCACGGACCGCGATGTTGATCCGGTTGAAGAGGTTGTGGGTGGCGATGGTGACGATCAGCGCCGCCACCTGGGTCTCGTCGTAGTGCTTGGTCACCTCGCGCCACAGCTCGTCGGAGATGGCGTCGGTGGCGCCGGCGAGCTGGGTGAGCGCGTCCGCCAGGGCCAGCGCGGCCTTCTCGGCCTCGTCGAAGAAGGGCGACTCGCGGAAGGCGGCGAGGCCGACCATCCGCGAGGTGGTCAGGCCGGCGCCGGGACCGCTGACCACGTGGCCCTGGATGCAGGCGGCGCAGCCGTTGAGCTGGCTGACCCGCAGCGCGACCATCTCGATGGTCGAGGCGGGCAGGTTGCCCGAAGCCGATGCGGCCAACAGGTTGCCGATCCCCTTGTAGGCCTGCGGGAGGATCGTGGCGGGGTTGGCCATGCGGGGCTGGGTGTTCATCGTCGTACTCCTTGGTGGGTGGGGGTTCGTTCGCCATCCCTGACCCGCGGCCCGGCACCGATGTGACAGGTTTGCCGAAGAATCTTTTTCGCGGGCCTTCGGTCACGATCGAGGGCCGCTGCGGGTCAGGGAGTCAGGACACCTGACGAGAGGACGAGACGATGGCGTACGACGACTGGCTGGCCGAGCGCTTCGAGGAGCACCGCCGCCACCTGTTCGGGGTGGCCTACCGGATGCTCGGTTCGTCCGCCGAGGCTGAGGACGCCGTCCAGGAGGCGTGGCTGCGGCTGAGCCGCCAGGATGACGCCGCGAGGGACGAGATCGACAACCTCGGCGGGTGGCTGACCACCGTCGTCTCCCGGATCTCGTTGAACGTCCTGCGCGCCCGCGCCACCCATCGCGAGGAGTCGCTGGAGGAGCGGATCGAGCGGGGTACGCCGACCGACCGCCTGCCCGACCCGGTCGTCTCCCTCGCCGGTGCGGGGGATCCGGTGGACCAGGCGTTGTTGGCGGACTCGGTCGGGCTTGCCCTGCTCGTGGTTCTCGACCAGCTGTCGCCGTCCGAGCGGTTGGCCTTCGTGCTGCACGACCTGTTCGCCGTACCGTTCGACGAGATCGCCACCATCGTCGGTCGCAGCCCGGAGGCCACGCGGCAGCTCGCGAGTCGTGCACGACGACGCGTGCAGGGCGGAAACCCCGCAGCAGAGCGGGATCCGGCACGGCAACGCGCTGTCATCGACGCCTTCTTCGCCGCCGCGCACGACGGTGACTTCGATCGACTGGTGAGCGTGCTCGACCCCGACGTGGTGCTGCACTCCGACACCGGCAGCGGCGTCATCGCGTACGCCGGAGCGGCGAAGGTCGCCGGCAACGCGATCATGTACGCCCACCCCGAGCGCATCGTCCACCCCGCGATCGTCAACGGCGGCGCGGGTGTGGCGATCACGATGGGCGATGCGCTGTTCAGCGTGATGGCGTTCACCATGGTCGAGGACCGGATCGTGGAGATCGAGGCCTACACGGCACCGGAGCTGATCGCGAGGCTGGCCGTCGAGCTGGACCTGGCGTAGGGCTGCAGCGTCGGGGGCGCCGAGATCGATCGCAATCCGATGGCGGCGTACGCCGAGAACGTGACACCCTCACGCCCATGACGGCCTGGTTCACCTCCGACCAGCACTTCGGCCACGCCCGCCTGCTGGAGCTCTCCGCTGCCCGCGGGACTGCCTTCGCGACGGTGGAGGAGATGAACGCGGGTCTGATCGCCAACTGGAACGCCGTCGTCCAGCCCGACGACACGGTGTGGGTGCTCGGCGACGTCGACATGCACGGCAAGGACGCCTCGCTCGCCCTGATCAGCCAGCTGGTGGGGACGAAGATCCTCGTCAGCGGCAACCACGACGCGTGCTGGGCGGGGGTGCGGGACGGGTGGAAGCAGCGGGATCGCTACCTCGCGGCCGGGTTCGCGGCCGTCATGGACTTCGCCGTCACCACCCTGCCGCCCCTGCGACCGCAGGCACCCGCCACCCGGGTCCTGTTGTCGCACTTCCCGTACGCCGGCGACTCACACGATGAGGACCGCTACGGGCAGTTCCGGCTGCGCGACGAAGGCATCCCCCTGCTGCACGGGCACGTCCACGAGGCGTTCCGCGAGCGTCGTACGCCGAAGGGCACGTGGGGGATCAATGTCGGCGTGGACTGGTGGGACCATGCGCCCGTCTCGGCCGAGACGCTCGCGCGTCACCTCGATGAGCTGCGCCGTGGCGCGTAGGTCAGCACGACCACCCCGGACGCCAGCTGCTCGCGGTTGACCAGGTCCAGGTCGACGTACGCCCCCAGACCTCCCGCCAGATAGGGCCCATGGCCTGCGAGACGGGGGTGGATCAGGAACTCGTATTCGTCGATCAGCCCCGCCTCCGCGAGCGCCTTCGGCAGCGTCACGCCACCGACGAGGAGGCCGTCGCCGGGTTCGTCCTTGAGCGCGCGCACCGCCTCGACGACGTCACCGCGCAACAGCTCGGCATTGTCCCAATCAGGCTCGGGGAGCGTGCTGGAGACGACGTACTTCTTCGCGGCGTTGATGACGTCGGCGAACGACTCCATCCACTCCGGCCGCGTGCCCGGCGGGGGAGTGTGCCGCCAGCCGTCCTCCATCAGCTGATAGGTGACCCTCCCGAAGATCAGGGCATCCGCCCGCGCGAGCAGGTCGGCCGCCCGCTGGTGGGTCTCGGCGTCGGGCATGCCGGCGCGATGGTCGACGCAGCCGTCGACGGTCAGGTTGATGGAGTAGCGGAGCGGGCGCACGGATCCTCGTTTCGGGGAGGTCAGGGGCGGAGCAGGATCTTGCCGGTGCGGCCGGGCTGCATGTTGGCCGCGGCCGCGGCCCGGACGTCGTCGAACGGGTGGATCGTGTCCACGGGCAGGGTCAGCGATCCCTCGCCGATGCGCTGGATCAGCTCGCCGAACAAGGCACGCCGTTGGTCGGCGGGCATCGTCCGGCTGACCGTGCTGCCCCAGAAGCCGCGGATCGTCGCCTGCTTGAAGGTCACGTCGCCCGAGCCGATCTCCATCGTGGGGGACTGCATCGCACCGAAGACGACGAGCGTCCCGTTCTCGGCGAGCAGCGACATCACGTCGCCGCTGGCCCGGCCGCCGACCGAGTCGACGCCCAACGTGATCGGTGCGTCTCCGGCGATCGCGCGGACCTCGGCCTGCCAGTCCGCACCATCGGTGGCGACGATCCGGTCGATGCCCTGGCCGGCCAACTCCTCGACACCGGCCTGTCGGCGTACCAGACCGATGACGTTGATCCCCCGGGCCCTCCCGAGCTGGGCGACCATCCGGCCGACGGCACCGTTGGCGGCGTTCTGCACCATCCAGTCGCCGGGAGCGAGGTCGAGGGACTCGAGCAGGCTGATCGCGCTGAACGGCATCGACACGAGCTGCGCGGCGACCTCGTCCGGGATGCCGTCGGGCACCGGGATCAGCGCACCGGCCGGCGCGACGAAGGACTCGGCCCACGCCCCGAAGGTCCCGCCGCTCGCGACCCGCTGACCGACGGTCAGCCGGTCGACGCCCTCGCCGAGGGCCTCGACGACGCCGACCGCCTCGGTGCCGGCGCGGGCGGGCAGCTCGGGCTTGAACCCGTAGGAGCCGCGGATCGTCCACAGGTCGTGGTTGTGGATCGAGGCGAGCAGGGTGCGGACCCGCACCTCACCCGGTCCCGGATCGGGGACCGGGACGTCCTCGACGGTGAGGACCTCGGCAGGGTCGCCGAACTCGTGGTGGACGACGGCGCGCACCTCAGCCCTCCTTCGAGATGTCGTCGAGCAGATCGTCGAGGTTGTCGAACTCCAGCGACTCGACGCCCTCGATCGCGACCTCGATGTCCTCGAACATGAGCTCGTTGTCGAGCTGGACCCGGACGACGGCGTCGGGGAGCTGCAGCGGAGCAAGGAAGGACAGCAGGACCGCGTCGGCGAAGACCACCACCGACGTGACCGACAGGTCCTCACGCAGCGACCCGAGCTCGAGGATGGGCTGGTCACCGACGGCTTCCTCGAGCTCGGCGACGGTGTCGCCGATGATCTCCATCCACGCCTCGGAGGTCATGGCGAGGAAGATCCTCACCCGCTCGACCAGTTCCTCGATCGTGACGTCGTCGCGCTCCTCGAGCTCCGGGTCGACGTTGATCATGACATCGGTCCCTGCCGCGGGCAGGGCCGCCATTCCGTAGGCGAAGTCGTCCTCGGCGACCGGCTCCTGGAGGAGGGGAGCGAGGGCGTCGGTGAGCTGCTGGATCTCCATGAAGTCGAGGCTACGGCAGTCCGCAATCCCTGCGAGTGGACCGGTTGCCGGCGTCCGTTCCGGTGCGGGCTACGGTGGATCCATGACTCGGGCGCATGAGAACTGGGGGCAGGTCATGACCGCACAGGCTCGGACCGGCGACAACGACCGGACCTTCACCGTCCGCGAGTTGGTCGCCTACAACCGGCTGATCATCAACCGCGAGCGGGTCGACCCGGAGCGGGTCGTCCACGACTTCATCCGGTCCAACCCCAACGTGGATCTCGAGGCGCGGTCCACGATCACTGCGTGGGCGGACGGCCTTCGTCCCACCGCCGGGGCCGGATCGACCACCGACACGGCCGAGCGCCCCAACGGCTTCGGACTCTGAGCGTCCCTCGCTGAGTCTCGCCGATCCCTGCGAGGATCGGGGACATGGACGTGCTTCGCTCGATCCCGCTGTTCGTGCTGGCTGCCGTCGCCGAGATCGGCGGCGCCTGGCTGGTCTGGCAGGGCGTGCGTGAGCATCGCGGCTGGCTGTGGATCGGCGCCGGCGTCATCGCGCTCGGCCTCTACGGCTTCGTGGCGACGCTCCAGGCCGACGCCAACTTCGGCCGGATCCTCGCGGCGTACGGCGGGGTCTTCGTCGCCGGCTCGCTCGTCTGGGCGATGGCACTCGACGGCTTCAAACCGGACCGGTACGACGTCGTCGGGGCGCTGGTGTGCCTGGTCGGGGTCGCGGTGATCATGTACGCACCCCGCTCGAACTGAACCGGACTAGGTCCGGCCGGTCAGCTCGGCCAGGCGTACGGCGGCGTGGCGCACGAGCGGCGCCTCGTCCTCGTCGCGTACGGCGATCTCCGGGACCGCACCGCCGAGCAGCCCGGCGGGCTGGGTGAGCCAGGCCCACACCTGCCACGGGTCCATCCCGGCGGCGAGCAACGGCTCCAGCAGCGGCGCCAACTCCGCTCGCAGCTCGCCCGTCGCATCGAGCTGGAAGGCCGGCACGAGCACTCCCTCGTCGTACGCGATGACGAGGAGGGCGCGGCGCTCCGCAGCCTTGTGCACGGCGAAGCGTGCGGCGTTCTCCGAGGCCCCCCGAAGCTCCCCGAGCGAGGCGTAGGTGTGGGTCGGTGAGGCCAGCAGCGCCGCCCGGACGGCGGCCTGGCGACGCAGTTGCACCAACGCCAGCGGGACGGCGTGGACCGGCTCGTCGCCGTCCTGGTGGAGCATCGCGTCCAGCCCGGCGAGCTCGGTCTCGGTGAGCGGTTGGCCCGACGGGTCACGCCAGCGGACCACTCCGCCCAGGTCGCGCTCGAAGGTCGGCAGACCCGCTGCGGCGAGCTGGTCGGCCAACCCGAGGTCCTCGAGCCACTGCGCCAACTGCTCCCCGTTCACGGAGCCCACCATCGCACTGCAACACTCGGAGTCGTGCAGCAGGTCCCCGGCGACACCGCCCAGTCCGAGCCGTCCGCGGACGTCCGCATCGAGCGTCTCGGTCCGGTCGGCCGGATCGTGCTCGACCGGCCCCGCGCACTCAACGCGATCACCCTCGACATGGTCGAGCAGATCCGCACGGCACTCGAGGAGTGGCGCGACGCCGGCCTGCGCGCCGTCGTCGTCGAGAGCGCCTCGGAACGGGCCTTCTGCGCCGGAGGCGACATCCGTCGGGTCCGGGAGAACTCGGTCGAGGGCCGGCACGAGGAGAGCCTGCGGTTCTTCTCCACGGAGTACGCCGTCAACGCGCTGCTCGGCACCTTCCCGGTGCCCGTCGTGGCGCTCGTCGGCGGCATCTGCATGGGCGGCGGGATGGGCCTGTCGGTGCACGGCACCTTCGTCGTGGTCTCGCCGGAGGCGTCCTTCGCGATGCCGGAGACGAAGATCGGCTTCTTCCCCGACGTCGGCGGGTCCCACTTCCTGCCGCGCCTGCCGGGCCACACCGGTCGCTACCTCGGCCTCACCGGCGCCCGGATCACCGCGGCCGACGCGCTCGACCTGGGCCTCGCCACCCACCTCGTCTCCTCCGTGGACCTGGCTCGCCTGCCGGACCTGATCGCCGAGTACGACGGCCCGCTGGAGCAGCTGCTCCGCGAGCTCGCCCCCTCCGAACCGGGAGCGGTCGGGCCGCTCGCCGCGGTCCGGGCCGAGCTCGACTGGGTCTTCACCGCGCCCGGCCTGGCGGGGATCCGTGCCCGACTGGACCAGCTGTGTGCGGGTGGCGGATCGGCGTCCGGATGGGCGGCGGACACCCTTGCCGCACTCGACGCCGCCTCGCCGTACTCCCTCGCGATCACCGACCGCCTCCTCGTCGAAGGCCGCGGTCGCTCGCTGGAGGAGTGCCTGGCCGCCGAGCTCGAGCTGGCGGCCGAGGTCATCGCCAGTGCCGACTTCGTCGAGGGAGTCCGGGCAGTGCTGGTCGACAAGGACCACGCGCCGCGATGGTCCACCCAGACGCACGGAGCAACCCGATGAGACGACTGGCAGCCGCGCTGTGCGGCGTACTCCTCCTGGCCGGGTGCGGCAACGACTCGACCACGTCCACGAAGGCACCCGCTCCCACCCCGCCGTCGTCGACGGCACCGACGTCATCGACCGAGCCGGCCCAGCCGAGCACGTCACCGACCACTCCCGCCAGCACGCCGCCGACCGCGACACCGACGACGCCGGCCGCCGAGCCCGCCAACCAGGTCGACAAGATCCTGGTGTTCGTCGTCGAGAACCACTCGCTCGAGCAGATGCGCGACGGCATGCCGTGGACCTACGACCTCGCGACCCGCTACGGCCACGCGACGAACTTCTTCGCGCTCACCCACCCCTCGCTGCCCAACTACATCGCGATGGCGGGCGGCGACATGATGGGCGTGCGCGATGACAACCCACCCGCGCAACACCGCCTCCGCGGACCGAGCGTGTTCGGACAGGCGATCGCGAGTGGTCGCACCGCCGGCACGTACGCCGAGGGCATGGGTCGCAACTGCGCGGGCGATCCCGCGGGCCGCTACGCCCCCAAGCACAACCCGTGGGCCTACTTCGTCGACGAGGCCGCGGCCTGCCAGAAGTACGACGTACCGCTGACCCGGCTCGACGCCGATGTCGCCGCCGGCAAGCTGCCGGCGGTCGGGATGGTGATCCCGGACCTGTGCAACGACGCCCACGACTGCGACCTCGGTGCCGCGGACCGATGGATGCGCGCCGTGGTCGGCAAGGTGATGAGCGGACCCGACTGGGCCGGAGGACACCTCGCGATCGTGATCACCGCGGACGAGGACGACAGGAACCACGACAACCGGATCCTGACCGCGGTCCTGCACCCCGCGCTCAATCGGGTGGTGGTCGACAAGCGGCTCGACCACTACGCGCTGTCGCGGGCGCTGTCCGAGGTCGGTGGCTCCGCTCCGCTGCGGCAGGCGGCCAATGCTCCGTCGTTGCTCGAGGCCTTCGGGTTGCGGGCGGGCTGAGGGCGGGATGAGGGAAGTCTGAGGCAGGGATGGATTCGCGGGACCGTCGTACCGACCCCTAGACTCGCCCCCACGAAGGGGAGTAGTCCTCAACAGTTGTGTCGACACACTGGACCGCGCGCGAGTGCGGGCCCGGCACAGCAGGCCACCAGGTCCAGAGGTGGCGGACGAGACTTTCGACCAGATGTGCGACCCGTGAAATGGACGCGCCTGGTCGAAGGCGCGTCATCACAGGGTGAGCCTCCGGCCGGGCGCAGGAGAGGAACCAGATGTACGCCTTCTTGTTGAGCACCGCGGTGATCTTCGTCGCCGAACTCGGTGACAAGAGCCAGCTGATGGCGATGACCTTCGCCACCCGCTACCGCGCCCGCGACGTGATCATCGGCCTGACCGCCGCCACCGCGATCGTGCACCTCGTCTCGGTCGGCATCGGCTATGCGATCGGCGACGCGTTCGCCAACTACCAGGGCACCATCGAGGTCTGCGCCGGTGTCGCGTTCCTCGGGTTCGCGCTGTGGACGCTGCGCGGCGACGAGCTCACCGAGGACGACGAGCGCAAGGCGGCCAACGCCACCGGCCGCGCGATCCTCGTCGTGGCCCTGTTCTTCTTCCTCGCCGAGCTCGGTGACAAGACCATGCTCGCCACCATCACGCTCGCCACCCGCGAGGGTTGGTTCGGCACCTGGCTGGGCTCGACGGTCGGCATGGTCGCCGCCGACGCGCTGGCCATCGGTCTCGGCGCGGTGATCGGACGCCAGCTCCCCGAGAAGGTCATCAAGTACGGCGCGGCCGCACTGTTCGCGATCTTCGGACTCGTGCTCGTTGCGGGTGGGGCTGGTTGGATCTGAGCGTGAGCTCGATCCCTGACGGCGATGCGCGGCCGGTGTGGACGCCGTGGCGCACCGTCTTCGCCTTCGGGCTGGTCAGCCTCGCGGCCGACATGGTCTACGAGGGCATGCGGGCGATGGCCGGTCCCTTCCTCGGGAGCCTCGGTGCGTCGGCGCTGACCGTCGGTCTGGTCACCGGCGCCGGAGAAGCGGTGGCGCTGATGTTCCGGCTGGTGACCGGGCCGTGGGCCGACCACGGTCAACGGCACTGGCGGCTGACCGTCGTCGGCTATGGCATGACCGCGGTGTGCGTGCCGCTGCTCGCGATCACGCCGTTCATCGGGGGCGCGGGGCTGGCGGTCGCGGCGGCGCTGATCATCCTCGAGCGCACCGGCAAGGCGGTCCGCAGTCCCGCAAAGTCGGCGCTGCTCGCCCGGATGGCCACGACCACCGGTCGCGGCAAGGGCTTCGCCGTCCACAAGGCGCTCGACCAGGTCGGCGCCTTCAGCGGACCGTTGCTGCTGGCCGGAATGGCCGCACTGACGGGGGTTCTGTGGCCCGGCTTCGCGGTCCTGGCGATCCCCGGCGCGCTGGCGATGCTCCTGCTGGCGCAGTTGCGCCGGCGGGCACCGATCGCGACCCAGGCGGAGGTGGATGAGGACGACGGTGTGGTGGCTGCGGTGCGGCCGCAGCGGACCGCCTGGGGTGAGGTCCGCGCCGCCGCCGTCGGCGCCGACCTGCCTGCCACCTTCCACCTGTTCTCGCTGTCGGCCGCCCTCACGACCGCCGGCCTGATGACCTTCGGCGTCATCTCGTTCCACTTCGTCGATCGCGGCCTGCTCACCGCGGCCGCCGTACCGCTGGTCTATGCACTCGCCATGGCCGTCGAGGCCGTCGCCGCCCTCGGCACCGGTGGCGTGTTCGACCGCATCGGCGGGCGAGTGCTGCTCGTCGTCCCCCTGCTCGTGGCCGTCGTCCCGCTGTGCGTCTTCACCGACAGCCTGTGGCTGGTGCTGGTCGGCGTCGTCGTGTGGGGCGCAGCGACCGGGATCCAGGACTCGACGGTCAAGGCGTACGTCGCCGACCTGGTCCCGGCGAGCCGCCGAGCCACGGCGTACGGCGTGTTCGCGGCCGTGCAGGGCATCGGAGCATTGGCCGGTGGTGCACTCGCCGGCGCGCTGGTCAGCTCGCACGCCACGGCTCTCGCCGTCGTGGTCGGCCTGCTGCAGGTCGTCGCTGCCGGACTGCTCTGGTGGACGACCCGGCGGGTCCGGAGCTGACGCTTTCGTGGGCTGACGGCACCACCGGGCAACCACCCCTCGAACCAGGAGTCGCCCCGCCAGGAATGGGTCACCAAGGTCGGGTGTTACATGACTCCGTGACCACTCCGACGAGCCCCGCCACCTCGCCCGCGCCCGTCGCGCACGACAACAGGCTCCAGCAGGTCCTGATCCTTCTCGGCATGGTGGTGCTCGCGTTCAACCTGCGCCCGGCTGCTTCCAGCGTCGGACCCCTGCTGGAGGAGATCCGCGCCGGTGTGCCGCTGGGCGACGTCCAGGCCGGCCTGCTCACCACGCTGCCGGTCATCTGCTTCGCCGTCGTCGGCGGAGCCGCGCCCCGACTGGCGTCGCTGATCGGCCTGCACCGGGTCACCCTGCTCGGACTGATCGTCCTCACCGGCGGTCTGTGGGCCCGCGGCCAGGTGCATCAGGGGTGGCTGTTCCTGGCACTGTCGTTCCTCGCCCTCGGCGGCGCCGCGACCGCCAACGTCTTGATGCCGTCGCTGGTGAAGCTGCACTTCCCCGGACGGATCGGGCTGCTGACCGCGATCTACACGACCTCGATGGCGGTCGGTCTCACCGCGTCCTCGGCACTGAGCGTCCCGATCGCGACGAGCGGAGCCGGTGGCACCGACTATTCGCGGGGTCTGGTGGCGTGGGCGATCACCGCGGGCGTCGCGATCCTGCCGTGGATCGGGCTGATCGGACACGACCTGCACGTGGGTCGGCGTACCTTGCCGCTGGGGATGGCCGACATCGCCCGCACCCGCCTGGGATGGCTGATGGCGGCGTCGTTCGGGCTGCAGTCGCTGCAGGCCTATGCGATCTTCGGCTGGTTCGCGCAGATGTGCCGCGACGCCGGCTATTCGGCCGAGACGGCCGGACTGCTGCTGGGGGTGGCGACCGGTGCCAGCATCCCGCTGTCGCTGGTGATCCCCGTGCTGGCCGCGAGGATGGCCGACCAACGGCTGCTGTTCGCACTGCTGATCGCCTGCTATCCGGTCGGCTATCTGGGCTTCCTGCTCGACCCGAAGCCGCTGGGTTGGCTGTGGGCGGCGATGATCGGCGCGGGCGCCTCCACGTTCCCGCTGGTGCTGACCATGATCGGCCTGCGCACCCGTACGCCGGAAGGCACCGCCGCGCTGTCCGGGTTCACCCAGTCGGTCGGCTACCTGATCGCTGCGGGCGGCCCCTTCGGCATCGGGCTCCTGCACTCGCTGACCGACAGCTGGACCATCCCGATCCTGACCCTGCTCGGGCTGTGCGTGCCGCTGCTGCTGTGCGGGCTGGCCGCCGCCAAGGACCGATACCTCGAGGACGAGCTGGCCGCTCGGGCCTGAGCCTGGCCGCTGGACCAGCGGTAGCACGGTCCGGCACCTGAGGACCGCGACCCGGCACCTCAGGTGGAGGCGGCGGACCCTCGTCGATTCCTAGCGTGATCACCATGACGATCACGCTTCCCGAATCGCCGGCCCACACGGCCACCTGCGGTGCACCGCGGCTGACGATCGACCTGGCAGCCGTCGCCCGCAACACCCGCCTGCTGGCGGATCGTGCCGCAGGCGAGCTGATGGCGGTGGTGAAGGCGGACGGCTTCGGACACGGAGCCGTGGACGTCGCCCGCACCGCCCTCGGCAACGGAGCGACGCGGCTGGGCGTGACCAGTCTCGCCGAGGCGGTGGCGTTGCGAGAGGCCGGACTGACCGCGCCGATCCTGAGCTGGCTCAACCCGGTCGATGCGGACTTCCCTGCCGCGGCGACCCACGGCATCGACGTCGCCGTGCCCAGCCTGCAGCACCTGGCCGCCGTCACCCGGGCCGCGGCCCACGGCCGGATCCGGGTCCATCTGCACATCGACGCCGGCATGGCGCGCGACGGCGCCGATCCCGCCGAATGGGCGGTGCTGTGCCGCGCCGCCCGACGGGCCGAGCAATGTGGATTTGTCGACATCGTCGGTGTGATGGGGCATCTCGGCTGCGCCGACGACCCGGCGGACGGCTGCAACGACCTCGGTCGCACCCGGTTCGCCTGGGCCGTCGAGGTGGCCCGCGCGGCCGGTCTCCGCCCCCGTGACCGGCACCTGGCGGCCACCTCGGCCACGCTGACCGATCCCCGCAGCCACCACACCATGAGCCGTGTCGGCGCCGGACTGGTCGGCATCGACCCGTCCCGGACCACGGTTCTCGATCCGGCGATGACGCTCACCGCGCCGCTCGTCCAGGTCCGTCGCGTGCGGGCCGGAACCCCCGTCGGCTATGGACACGCGCACCGCACCGCGCGGGCGACGTACCTCGGACTCGTCGCGATGGGGTACGCCGACGGGCTGCCGCGGCTCGCCTCGGAGCGCGCCGAGGTCCAGGTCCGTGGGCAACGGCGCGCGGTCGTCGGGCGGATCTCGATGGACCAGACCGTGATCGACCTCGGGCCCGGTGGGGCGGAGGTCGGCGACCCGGTCACCATCTTCGGACCGGGAGCCGACGGCGAGCCGACGGTCGCCGAGTGGGCGTCATGGTCCTCCACCATCGAGCACGAGATCGTCACCGGCATCGGTGGTACGTGCGGCCGGATCACCCGCCACACAAGGGAAATCCCGTCGTTGAGGAGCGTGCGATGAGGACCCGGGTCGCTGTCATCGGGGGCGGTGAGAACTGCGAGCACGACGTCTCTGTTGCCTCCGCCGAGTCGGTCGCGTCGGCCCTGGACCCCGACACCTACGAGGTCGTCCGACTCACGATCGGTCGCGACGGCAGCTGGCGGGACCGGGAGCTGCGGCCCGTCGGACTCAGCGGCGCCGCCCACGTGCTGCGCAGCTGCGACGTCATGTTCCCGGTCGTCCACGGACCGCGCGGCGAGGACGGTGCCCTGGCCGCCCTGGCCGAACTGGCGGGCATTGCGTACGTCGGCAGCGGCATCCGCCCCGGCGCGCTGGCCATGGACAAGTGGGCGACCAAGCTGGTCGCCCAGGCCATGGGCGTCGCCGTCGCTCCGGGTGTCCTCGTCACGCCGACCACCGCGGCGAGCCTGCGTTGGACGCACCCGGTCGTCATCAAGCCCGTCGCCGCCGGATCGAGCCAGGGCGTGAGTCGGGTCGACGTACCCGAGGAGCTGGAACCCGCTCTGCTGCGGGCCTTCGCGCTCGACGACCGGGTCCTGGTCGAAGACGTCGTCCGCGGCCGGGAGATCGACGTCGCCGTGCTGCGGCGGGCCGACGGCAGCCTGTTCGTCCCGCCGGCACTGGAGATCGTGGGCGACGGCATCTTCGACTACGACGCGAAATATGGCGGCGGTGCGGACTTCCGGGTGCCCGCCGCGTTGGAGGAGACGGATGCGAAGGCCTTGCAGGATGCGGCGATCGCGGTGTTCGAGGCGCTCGGCTGCGCCGGAGTCGCCCGCGTCGACTTCTTCCTCACCGAGGACGGGCCGGTGCTCAACGAGGTCAACACGATGCCCGGCATGACCGCGCACTCCCAGGCACCGCGGATGTTCGCGGCCGCAGGTCTCGCCTACGCCGACCTGCTCGACGAACTGGTCCGCTCGGCCCACCGGTGAGGGGTGTGGTTCGCTGTCCGCGGATGATCCCGACCAGCAGAGCAGGAGGACCGGCGTGAAGCAGGTCGAGCGTTGGCTTCCCGACCTGGCGGCGGGCGTGGCGGTCGCGATCATCGGTCTGCTCGAGGTCGTCCGGTCCCATGCCCTGGACCGGTGGGTGTCGTTGCTGGTGGTCATCGGCGTCGCCATCGCCGTCGGGCTGTCCCGGCGACTGCCGGGCGTGGCGCTGACGGTCGCCTGGGTGACGGGATTCCTGCATCTCCTGTTCGGCGTCGAACCGATGCTCACCGAGGTCTTCTTCGCAGCGGTGGCGTTCGGATGCGCGCGCTGGGGCAGCCTTGCGACCGTATGGCTCAGCGGCCTGTCCATCCCGGCCGCGTCGCTGATCGCGGTCAAGTGGTTCTCCCTGTGGGGCCTCTACGACCGGCTGAGCCGGATCGGTGTCGGGGGCGTGGCCGACAACCTCTACCGCGCCGGTGGCTATGGCGTGCGGTTGACCGCGGTCCTGGTCGGGTTCGCCGTGCTGGCGACGCCCTGGCTGCTGGGCCTGGCGCTCCGCTTCGCCGCCCGCTCCCAGGACTCCCAACGTTCGCAGGTCGCCGCCGAGGCGCAGCGCGACCAGGCCGAGGAGATCGCCCGGCTCCGTGAGGGCCAGGCGCAGTTGGCGCGCGACGTGCACGACGTCGTCGGCCACTCCTTGGCCGTCATCCTCGCGCAGGCCGAGTCCGCGCAGTTTCTCGACGACACCGATGCGGCCGGGTTGAAGCGGACGATGGCCAACATCGCCACCTCGGCCCGCACCTCCCTCGACGACGTACGCCGGGTGCTCGCCTCCACCGCCCTCTCCGGTGCTGCCGGTGGCCAAGGGCCGCAGACCGACCTCGACAGCCTGATCAACGGCGTCCGCGCCAGCGGCCACGAGGTCGTCGCCACCGAGGTCGGGCAGCCTCAGCCGATGCCTCCCGAGCTCGCCGTGGTCGCCTTCCGGGTGCTGCAGGAGATGCTGACCAACGCGATCAAGCACGGGCCGCGCGACCAGCCGGTCCATGTCGAGCGGCACTGGGCCAGCCCGCAGGAGGGTGGTGACCTGCGGATCGAGGTCCGCAACGCCCTTCCCGCTGCCCCGGCGGCTCCGCTGGCGTCCGACGAGACCCACCCGATCGCCGTACCCCTCCCGCCGCCGCCACCCCCGCCGCCGCCGGCTGCTGCCGGTGGCCAGGGCATCGACGGCATGCGACGTCGGCTCGCGGCAGTCGGCGGTCACTTCGACGTACGCCGTCGCGAGGACCCGCCGAGCTTCACCGCGACCGCGTGGGTGCCGGTGCGGGCGCGATGATGGTGCCGTGATCAGGGTCCTTCTCGTCGACGACCAGGAACTCTTCCGCGAGGGCGTGCGCGTGATCGTCAACGCCCAGGAGGGGATGGAGGTCGTCGGTGCCGCTGCCGACGGCATCGAGGCCGTGCGCCTGGTCGACGAGCTCGCGCCCGACGTGGTGCTGATGGACATCCGGATGCCCGAGATGGACGGCGTCGAGGCCACCCGCCAGATCTTCGGTCCGGAGCGGGTCTCCCGACGCGAGAAGCCGGTCCGCGTGGTTGTCCTGACCACCTTCAACCTCGACGACCGGGCGGCCACCGCGATCAGGTACGGCGCCAGCGGGTTCCTGCTCAAGGGCACCACGCCCGTGATGCTGCGCGATGCCATTCGCACCGTCCATGCGGGCAATGCGGTGCTCGCCCCGAGTGATCTCTCCACCCTGCTGGACAGTCAGTTCCAGACGCGCGCGGCCCCGCCGCCGGCGTACCTCGGGCTCACGGACAAGGAGCGCGAGGTCTTCGCCGCCGTCGCCAAGGGGTTGTCCAACCAGGAGATCGCCGGGCTGGTGTTCCTCAGCGAGTCGACCGTGAAGACCCACGTGGGCGCGATCCTGCGCAAGCTGGGGCTGCGCGACCGGGTGCAGATCGTGGTGTTCGCCCACGAGCACTGCCTGGTCTGACCATCGCACCTGACGTTTCTGCTGTTGTTCGTCGGCCCGGACAGCAGATTCGTCAGGTGCGATGGAGCGCCGGCCCCTCGTCCAACAACCGGCGTCCGGCGTCCACGATGCCGTCGCGCAAGGCGTCGTCGCTGACGTCGACGCACCACGGGTCCAGCAGCGGCCCGAGCAGACCGGACAGGAAGACCGAGACGAGCAGACGGCGTACGTCGCTGGGCCGCTCGCCAGCGAGCAGGCCGTGGAGGCGGGCGAAGAGCTGCTCGTGGTCGGGAGCGTCGCGGATGGTGGCGGCGACGGCGGAGTCCTGCATGAGGACCGACCAGACGTTGCGGTGTCGGACCGCCTGGTTGGCCAGGCCGATGATCGTGGCCTCGACCCGGCCGTGTTCGTCGCGGTGGGCGTCGGCGGTCCGCACGATCTCCTCGAGAGCGGCGAGGGCTGGTGCGAGCACCGCGGCCACGACGTCGTCCTTGGTCGGGAAGTGGTGATAGACGGCGGCCTTGGTCACGCCGGCCGCCTCGGCGATCTGCTGCAGGGACGTGGCGGAGACGCCCTGCTCGGCGAACAGCGCGGTTGCCGAGGACAGGATCCCGGCACGACCGGGACGACTGCGACGTTCCGGCAGGGCTGCGTCTGTCATGCCCGCATCATCGCCCATCGCCTGCTGCCTTGCTTTCCTAGCCATGTGGCATAGAATAACTAGTCGAACGGCTAGTTATCACGAAGGGGAAGCACCATGTCCGACACCACCGTCGATCTGCTCGTCATCGGCTCGGGCACTGGCCTGGCCGCAGCACTCAGCGCCCGCGAGCAGGGCCTCGACGTCCTCGTCATCGAGAAGACCGAGTACGTCGGCGGCTCCACCGCCCGCTCCGGCGGCGCCTTCTGGATCCCGGCCAACCCGGCCCTCAAGGCCGCCGGCTCCCACGACACCCTCGAGCGCGGCGAGACCTACCTCCAGGCCGTCGTCGGCGACACCGCGCCCAAGGCGCGGTGGCAGGCCTTCCTCGACCAGGGTGCCGGCACCATCTCCATGCTGCAGCGCACCACCGGGCTCAAGCTGATGTGGGCCCGCGGCTACTCCGACTATCACCCCGAGCTCCCCGGCGGGGACGCCGCCGGCCGCAGCGTCGAGGCCAAGCCGTTCAATGCAGCCGTGCTGGGCGAGTCCCGCGACCTGCTCCGTCCCGGTGTCGTCGAGGCGCCCGTCCCGATGCCGGTGACCGGTGCTGACTACAAGTGGATGAATCTGGTCGCCCGCAAGCCCGGCAAGGGCCTGGCCCGCATCGCGCGCCGCGCCGCCCAGGGCATCGGCGGCATGGCGATCGGCCGCGACTACCTGGCCGGTGGCCAGGCGCTCGCCGCCGGCATGTTCGCCGGTGCGCTCCGCGCCGGCATCCCGATCTGGCGCGAGACCTCGCTGGTCGACCTCGTCGTCGAGGACGAGCGCGTCGTCGGCGCCGTCGTCGAGCGCAACGGGAAGCGGGAGACCGTGCGTGTCCGCAAGGGCGTCGTCCTGGCTGCCGGCGGTTTCGACCACGACATGGACATGCGGCACCGCTACCAGGCCGAGTTCCTGCAGGACTGGAGCCTCGGCAGCGCCGGCAACACCGGCGATGCGATCAAGCTGGCCGTCAAGGCCGGCGCCGAGCTCGACCTGATGGACCAGACCTGGTGGTTCCCGGCCGTCGCGCCGCTCCCGGGCGGCTCGCCGCAGGTGCTGCTGGCCGAGCGGTCGCTGCCCGGCTCGATCATCGTCAACCAACACGGCGAGCGGTTCATCAACGAGTCGATCGACTACATGACCTTCGGCCAGACCGTCCTGGAGAAGGACCGGGCCGGCACGCCCGTCGGCACCATGTGGCTGGTCTTCGACCAGGCCTACCGCAACAGCTATGTCATGGCGGGTGCGCTCTACCCGCGGATGCCACTGCCCAAGGCGTGGTACGACGCGGGCATCGCCCACCGCGCCTCGACGGTCGCCGACCTCGCTCGTGCGACCGGCCTCCCGCAGGACACGCTGGCCGCGACGCTCTCCCGGTTCAACACGATGGCGGCCGCCGGCATCGACGATGACTTCGGCCGCGGCAACAGCGCCTACGACCGCTACTACGGCGACCCGACCGTCACGCCCAACCCCAACCTGCGTGCGCTCGACCGCGGTGACCTGTACGCCGTCCAGGTGGTGCTCAGCGACCTGGGCACCTGCGGCGGCGTGACCGCCGACGAGTTCGGCCGCCCACTGCGCGCCGACGGCAGCCCGATCGAGGGTCTCTACGCGATCGGCAACACGGCCGCCAACGTCTTCGGCCGCAGCTATCCGGGCGCTGGCGCGACCATCGGCCAGGGCCTGGTCTTCGGCCACATCGTCGCCCAGCACGCCGCGTCCTGAGCCCGGGGACCGCGAGCTGGCCGGTGGCGGTCAGCTCGCGGACTCCCAGGGGAATCCGTCCGGATCCGTGGCCGGTGCGGCGTCGCTGACCAGGACGATCCGGTGCGAGCCGCCGCCGTCCATCGGTACGCCGGCATCCTTGGCCAGCGCCTTGCGCGGCAACAGGCCCAGGGTGACGGCGCCGGAGCCGCGCTCGAACTCGACGTACTTCTTCCCGAAGCTCTTGGCCACGGTGAAGCCGCGTTCCACGTGGAACCGTCGGCTGGCCTCGATGTCGTCGGCGCCGATCAGCAGGACGATGCTCTCGATCTCCCGACTGGCCGGTCCCTTGTTCTTCTTCGACGAGCTGACGACCTTCCAGATGGAGCCGTCGGGGGAGCGGAGCACGCCGCCGTACCCCCACAACGACTTGCTGACCGGCTTGATGGCCGTGGCCCCGGCTGCCAGCGCGGTCTCGACGAGACTGTCGACATCGGCTGGCTGGGCCAGGGTGAGCGAGACGTGGAAGCCCCGGAACCCCTCGGTCGGTGCGTCCGACGTACGGAGGTCGAGGGGGAGGTCCGGGCCGAAGGCCTGGGCGTAGAAGTCACGAGCGGCGGCCGGGTCGGCCACCTCGAGAATGATGCGGTCGAGTGCGGTGGTGGTCGTGGTGGTGTTCATGTCCACGACGCTACGGCCGCTCCGGCCGCCGCTGCTTCTTGATTCCTGACCGGTTTCGGTCAGCCGGGGGGACTCGCGGCTACGCGACGGCCTTGGGCCTGAAGGACCGCAGCCGCAGGCTGTTCGACACCACGAACACCGACGAGAACGCCATCGCGGCACCGGCCAGCATCGGGTTGAGCAGGCCGGCGGCGGCCAGGGGCAGGGCGGCGACGTTGTAGGCGAAGGCCCAGAACAGGTTGCCCTTGATCGTGGCCAGGGTCCGCCGGGACAGGCGGATCGCATCGACCGCGACCTGCAGGTCGCCGCGCACCAGGGTCAGGTCGCTGGCCTCGATCGCCACGTCGGTGCCCGTTCCCATCGCCAGGCCGAGGTCGGCCTGGGCGAGCGCGGCGGCGTCGTTGACGCCGTCGCCGACCATGGCCACCACACGACCCTCGCCCTGCAGTCGCTTGACGACGTCGACCTTGTCGGAGGGCAGTACGTCGGCGATGACATCCGCCGCGTCGATGCCGACCTCCGCCGCCACCGTCCGCGCCACCACGGCGTTGTCGCCGGTCAGCAGCACCGGCCGCAGCCCGAGCTCGCGGAGCTGGGCGATGGCCGTGGCCGAGGTCGGTTTGATCGCGTCGGCGACCACGATGACGCCGCGCGCCTTCCCGTCCCACCCGACCGCGACCGCCGTACCCCCGGTGTTCTGGGCCTCCTGCAGTGCGTCGGTGAGGGCGGGCGAGAGGTGCTGCGACCACTCCTCCAGCAGCCGCGGGCGACCGACGAGCACCGCGTGGGAGGCGTCGCCGTCGAGCAGGACCCCCTGCACGCCGAGGCCCTCGACATTGGCGAAGTCCTCTACCGCGGGCAGCGGTCCGGCCTCGCGGGCCGCGTCGGCGATGGCGCGGGCGATCGGGTGCTCGGAGGAGTCCTCCAGCGCCCCGGCGTACCGCAGGATCTCGGCGGCGTCCTCGCCCTCGTCGGCCACCACGTCGCGCAGGGTCATCCGGCCGGTGGTGACCGTGCCGGTCTTGTCCAGGACGACGGTGTCGACGGCCCTCGTCGACTCCAGCACCTCGGGCCCCTTGATCAGGATGCCGAGCTGGGCGCCGCGCCCGGTGCCGACCATGAGGGCGGTCGGCGTGGCCAGGCCGAGGGCGCACGGGCAGGCGATGATGAGGACGGCGACCGCGGCCGTGAACGCTGCCGCGAGGCCGTTGCCGGTCCCGAGCCAGAAACCGAGGGTTCCGGCCGCGAGCAGGATGACGATCGGCACGAAGATCCCCGAGATCCGGTCGGCCAGGCGTTGCACCTGGGCCTTGCCGTTCTGGGCGTCCTCGACCAGGCGCGCCATCTGCGCGAGCTGGGTGTCGGCGCCGACCCGGGTGGCGCGGACGACCAGTCGGCCGCCCGCGTTGACCGTCGCACCGACGACCGCGTCGCCCTCGCCGACCTCGACGGGCACGGACTCGCCGGTGAGCATCGAGGCATCGACCGCGGAGCTGCCGCGCTCGACCACGCCGTCGGTCGCGATCTTCTCGCCGGGGCGGACGACGAACAGGTCGCCGACCTTCAGCTCTCCCAC
>JASLDK010000230.1 GCA_030145945.1 Nocardioides sp. | reverse complement strand
GGCGGTAGTCGCTTTGCGTTGCTGCCATGCGTGCGCGACCCGTCCTTTCGATGGTTCTGCTCTGCAATGAGGGCAGGAGAGCCCTCAGGGCTCGACCATGGTGCCATGCCGCGGCGCGTGGCGGCGCATCCGACCGACAGTCGCAGACAAATCGACGAGTTTGCTCGTGGCGTCCCGCAGAGGGCGTCTCAGGCGGCGTCGGTGCGGCCGATCGACGCTCGTCTACGCTGCTCGACGTGCCCGCCGACCTCGTCGCCCGCCTCACGTCGCGGGCGTTGGTGCCCGGCGAGGTGCGGACCGGGTGGGAGTTGGGGGACTACCTGCGGCTGATGGACCGGCGTGGGGTCGACCAGGAGGTCGACGCTCTCGTGGCCCGAGCCAGGGGCATGCGCAGGATCGACCCCGACCGGCTGCGTGCGGTGCTGGCGGCCCTTGCCGATCCGCCGACGGCAGAGCTCAACAAGGCCCGGATCGCGGCCGCCGCCGGATTCCCGGTCACCACGTTGACGCCGTACGTCGATCTGCTCGTCGAACTCGGGGTGATCGGCCTGCTGCCGGGCTCGCGGGCGGCGGTGGCGAAGCGGGCGATCGGGCGTCCGCAGGTGGTGTTCACCGATCCCGCACTGGCTCGCCATCTCGCAGGGGACTCCCTGTCCGGCCTCGAGGACCTGTCCGGCCGCCGCCGCCTCGCGCCCCTGCTGCGCGGCATGGTCGCAGCTCATCTCCTGCAGCAACAGCCGACCAGCCAGGTCGAGCACCGGGTGAGCCATCTGCGCGAACGCAACGGGCTCGAGGTCGACCTCGTGATCGAGCTGCCCGACGACAGCATCCTCGGGATCGAGGTCCGCACCGCCGCCAGCCTGCGCCCGCACCAGTTCGGTCGATTGCGTGCCCTCGCCGACCGCGCCGACCGACGATTCCAAGGGGGAGTCGTGCTCAACACCGCGGCCCGCGGACACTCCTACGGCCACCGGATGTGGAGCCTCCCGATCGCCGCAGTCTGGGAATAGCTCACCCCAAAGCCTGCGGAGGTTAACCCGCGTCTCATAGGGTCCTGACCGTGAAGATCGCTGTCGTCGGCACCGGATATGTCGGACTCTCCAATGCCGTTCTGCTCTCCGAACGCCACGAGGTGTGGGCGCTCGACGTCGACGCCGAGAGGGTCGACCAGGTCAACCGTCGCGAGTCACCGCTCGTCGACGAGGACCTCGAGGCGCGCCTGCGCACTCACGACCTCAACCTCACGGCGACTCTCGACAAGGAGAAGGCGTACGCCGACGCGACCTACGTCGTGATCGCGACGCCCACCGACTACGACCCTCAGAGCAACTACTTCAACACTGCCACCGTCGAAGCGGTGGCCGCCGATGCGCTCGCGATCAACCCCGCAGCGCGGATCGTCATCAAGTCGACGGTCCCGGTGGGATTCACCAACAAGCTGCGAGAGCGGCACCTCGGCGCCTCCATCTTCTTCAGTCCCGAGTTCCTGCGAGAGGGTCGGGCCCTCCACGACAACCTGCACCCGTCCCGGATCGTCGTCGGCTCCGACTCCGTCGCTGGCCGGGAGTTCGCAGATCTGCTGCGCGAAGCAGCGGTCGAGGACGACGTACCCGTCATCTTCACGGGTTCCTCCGAAGCCGAGGCGATCAAGCTGTTCGCCAACACCTATCTGGCACTGCGGGTCGCGTACTTCAACGAGCTCGACACCTATGCCGCGATCCACGGCCTCGACAGCCGCCAGATCATCGACGGCGTCGGCCTCGACCCCCGAATCGGGCAGCACTACAACAATCCGTCCTTCGGCTATGGCGGCTACTGCCTGCCCAAGGACACCAAGCAACTCCAGGCCAACTATCGCCACGTCCCGCAGAACCTGATCAGCGCCATCGTCGACGCCAACACCACCCGCAAGGACTTCGTCGCCGCCGACATCCTGGCCAGGCGACCCAAGGTCGTCGGGGTCTACCGCCTGGCGATGAAGGCCGGCTCGGACAACTTCCGGATGTCGTCGATCCAGGGCGTGATGAAGCGGATCAAGGCGAAAGGCGTGACGGTCATCGTCTATGAGCCCGAACTCGCTGACGAGACCTTCTTCAACTCCGAGGTCGTCCGCGACCTGGAGACGTTCAAGACGCGGGCCGACGTGATCATCGCGAACCGGCACACTGACGTGCTCGAGGACGTGGCGACGAAGGTCTACACACGAGACCTCTACGGACGGGACTGATCAATCGTTCTCCACCGCGGTGTGAAACCCGGTGATGGAGCCGCCGGATGGCCCGAACGAACTATCGGAGTGTCCACCGATCAGAGGGACGAATCTGTTGGGTGCGACGAGTAGATTCGAGAGCAGTTCTTAGGGGGGACTGCCATGGACATTCTGCTCGGAGTCGGCGCGACGTGGGTCGCAGCCGCCGCTGTCATCACCTTCGGCCTGTGCCGCGCCGCGGCAGAGCCTCGGCCGTTCCAGATCGAGAAGCCCCGCCCGCTGCACCTCGTCGGCTGACGGGTCACGCCCCCGCGCGTTTGTGCGGCCGGCTGCCGAAGGACTCGATCTCGGCCACCGTCGGTGCCCCGAACATCGGGAGTCCATGCTGCCTGCGCAGCAGGCCCCACACGAACGGCACCAGCGCCAGCATCACGATCCCGACCGCGGCGACGAGCATCGCCTCCGCCGTCTCATGGCCCTCGCCGAACGGGTGCAGACCGGCCTTGAACAGCAGAGCCGTGCCCGACATCGTCAGCACGATCACGATCCCGCGCCGGATGAACGACTGCGGCACCCGCGGCGCCAGCCGCGCGCCCAGGAGCGTGCCTGGCACCGAGCCGACGATCAGCGGGATCACCAGATCCCACTCCAGACCGTGGATCGCGATGTTCGCCAACGCCGCACTCAGCACCAGCGGGACCGCCTGCACCAGATCGGTGCCGACGAGCTTCACCGCCGACAGCCCCGGATAGAGCATCAACAGCGCGATCATGATCACCGAGCCCGAGCCGACGCTCGTCACGCCGACCAGCAGACCACCCAACATGCCGACCAGCAGTGTCGGGATCGGCCTGATCCGCGGGTTGTCGTCGGGCAGCGCTCCGCCCCGGCGTACCCGCTTGAGATTGATGTAGAGACGCAGGGCGTACGTCGACGCGGCGAACAGCAACGCGACGCCGATGCAGAGCTTCAGGGTCTGCTCGAGCTGGGTCGGGTCGCTGGTCAGCGACTTCACCAGCCAGGGCCCGATGAACGCCATCGGCACCGATCCGAGGATCAGCCAGCCCGCGAGACGCAGGTTGGGGGAGCCCTCCTTGGCGTGGGTGAGCGCGCCGCCTGACTTGTAGACCGCGGCAGCGGTCAGGTCGGCCGTCACGATCGCCGACGTGTGGCCGACGCCCAGGAAGATCAGGGCGGGCGTCATCAGAGCGCCACCGCCCATGCCGGTGAGGCCGACGACGATGCCGACGAAGAAGCCGGCGGCCGCGATGGAGAGAGCGGTCAGGGTGAGGAGATCGTGCACGTCATTCGCCTGTCTGTCCGGCTGCCGGGGCAGCGAGGCGGCCGAGCACCGCGCTGAGGAGACCATCGATCTGGTCGGCGGCCACGTCGGCCGCTGCCTTGCCGCGGCGATAGGGGTCGCGGATGTCATGGGACTCGCTCGCGCCGGCGCGGCGGTGACCCACCGCCGTCACCAGGTCAGCCCCGCGCAGATTCGGATCGACCCGCGCCACCGACTCGGCGAACTGGCCGAGCGTGAACGCCTTGCGGAAGGCAGCCGGCACCTCGTCCAGGACCCACTGCCGGTGCGCCGCCTCGGCGGTGAGGACCAGGTCGGCCGCCTCGATCAGGTCGGCGGTCAGCGGTCGACTGGCGAATCCGTTGAGAAGGTCGGCGCTCACGCCACGCTCGCTCAGGACGGAGGCCATCGTCTTGTCGACCGCGTGCGCGTTGAACCCGTGCGTGCCTGCGCCGGCGAACTCGACCCCCGCGTTGTCGCCGGTGAGCGAACGGGCCCGCAACTCCATGTAGGCCGAACGGCAGATGTTGGCCGTGCAGACGAAGAGGACGCGGACGGGTCGGGGGCCGGTCGTTGCGGATCGGGCGCCGTTCGGTTCGGCTGGGGTCTCGCGAGGGCCCTGGGGCGTCTCCTCGACCTCCGGAGCCGGGGTGTCGTGACGGCGCTGGCGCGCCTCCTCGACCTGCGGGGTGGCCAGATCGACGTACCCGGCCTCGCGGAGCGCGACGATCACGTCGCCGAGGGCGTCCTCGATGCTGCGACCGGTCGTGTCGACGCGGACGTCGGCGTCGGTCGGCTCCTCGTAGGGCGAGGAGATGCCGGTGAATTCGGGGATCTCGCCCCGCCGTGCCTTGGCGTAGAGGCCCTTGCGGTCACGTCGCTCGCACTCCTCGAGCGGGGTCGCGACGTGGACCAGGAAGAACGCGCCGCCCGCGGCAGCCACCATCTCCCGCACCTGCTGGCGGGTCTCGTCGAAGGGTGCGATCGGGCTGCACACCGCGACGCCGCCGTGACGGGCGATCTCGGCGGCCACCCAGCCGATGCGGCGGATGTTGGTCTCGCGGTCGGCCTTGGAGAAGGACAGCCCGGCCGACAGATTCCGGCGTACGACGTCGCCGTCCAGGCTGGTCAGGCTCCGACCACCCTGTTCGAGAAGGCGGTCCATCAGTGCCTGCGCGAGAGTCGACTTGCCGCTGCCGGACAGGCCCGTGAAGAAGAGGACGAGGCCCTGGTCCTGCGGTTTCGGGCGTTCGGCTGCGTCAATGTCGGCGAGCGACGGCAACAGATCGCCGCCATAGGCGAGCTCGACCAAGGGATCGGTGTCGACATAGGAGTGCAGCACTGAGATTCGCAGCGCTGGGTCGGCGAGCGAGTCATGGTCGGCAAGCGGCACGGCGACCACCGCGGCACCGATCTCCTCGGCCACCCGAACCGTGCCGCGCAGCAACCCGACCGGGCTGATGGCCGGGGTCCCCGAGCCCACGAGGGCGACCAGCACGACGGCGCCGAGCTCGCGGACCTGAGCGAGTTGGACGTCGGTCATCAGGTCGGTGACGGGCACGAACGTGCGTCCGGCGTACGACTCCCGGACCTGTGCGGGGGAGAGGTGGAACCGGCGGAACGGGCCATACTGCGCCTGCGTCAGCGGCGTCACGCTGAGCCCACGGAGGGTCCGGGAGACGCGGGCGAGCGGGAGCCCTTCGGGGTCGACGAGCTCGACCTCGTTGGACTGCTCGAGTCCCTCGTCGAGATGGGCGACCAGCTCGGCGGGCAAGGAGAGTGTGATCGGGCTGCCCGGTTCGTTGAAGCCGCGGATCGGGGCGGCTGCGCCGGACGTCAGGAGCTCGAGGTCGTCGAGCTCGCGCTGCGTCGGGCAGTGCTGGGGCAGGGGTGGACGTGACACAACGGCGATCGTACCGAGTCGAGTGAGTTGATTCGCTTTGAACAGTGCGCGGGCCTGTGAACGACCTCACCTCGCCCCTGCTTGCAAAGTGCTAACTATTGCAAGCATGATGGGGGCATGGCTAAGGGCAAGGTCGTCAAGACCGTGGGGTCGCTGGGTGACTACCTCAAGGATCAACGGGTTTCGGCTCGTCTCTCCTTGCGGCAGCTCGCCGACCAGGCGGGCGTCTCGAACCCTTACCTGAGCCAGATCGAGCGTGGGCTCCGCAAGCCGTCGGCCGAGGTGTTGCAACAGATCGCCAAGGCCCTGCGGATCTCTGCGGAGCAGCTCTACATCAGGGCCGGAATCCTCAGCCCTGATGACGGCGTGGGGGGATCGGTCGAGCTCGCCATCGTGAGCGACGGCCATCTCACCGAGCGACAGAAGCAGTCGCTCCTCGATGTCTACGCATCGTTCCTCGCGCTGAATGCGGCCGACCACGACGGCTCCACCGAGGTCGCAGAAGCGGCGCAGGAAGACGCGCCAACCAACACCGAGACGGTCTCCGACGCCGTCGTCAACGAAGGGTGAAACCAGCAATGCCGAAGTTCGAGCTCCCCAAGATCGACCTGCCCAAGGTCGAGATCCCGGCCATCGACCTGAAGAAGGTCGAGATCCCCGAGGTCGCCGCCAAGCCGATCTACGCCGGTGTCGGCGTCATCGACCTGGCCGTCGAGGAGGTCAAGACGTACGTCGCCGACGTGCAGGCCAAGGTGACCGCTCGCGTGGCCGACGTCCAGAAGGACGTCACCGCTCGCGTCGCCGACGTCCAGAGCAGCGTCAAGGGTTTCGAGTTCCCCGAGGCGAAGACCCTCCAGGACAAGGCTGTTGCGACCTTCGCCGAGCGTCGTACCCAGGCCGAGACCCGCATCGCCGACTTCCAGGCCGACGCCAAGGCGTTCCCGGCCAAGGTCCAGAGCACCGTCAAGGGCGCGTACGACGAGAACGTCGCCACCGCGACCGCTCTCTACGCCGACCTGGCCAAGCGTGGCGAGGGCGTCGTCGTGAAGCTTCGCACCGGTGAGGCCCCGAAGCCCGCCGCCAAGAAGGCTCCGGCCAAGAAGGCGCCTGCTGCCAAGAAGGCCCCCGCCGCGAAGAAGGCTCCGGCTGCCAAGAAGGCTCCCGCGAAGAAGGCCCCGGCCAAGAAGGCGCCCGCCGCCAAGAAGGCCACTGCCTGATCCGCAGTCTGATCCAACGTTCCGGTCCCGAGGCATCGCCTCGGGACCGGAATGCATTTCGGGCGCGCTGACGGGTGCCCACTACGATCGTCGACATGAACGAGCCGTTCCTGCCGAGAGTCCCCGACGCTTTCGGCCTCGGCTTCCAGATCGAGGGCTGGATCTTCGTCGGCGTCTTCTTCGCCCTGCTCGTGATCAAGATCTTCGCGTTCGTCAACGCGCTGCTCTATTCGGCTGCGTCCTACAACGCCGCCGACAAGCTCAACAAGACCACCTGGACGGCGATCCTCGGGGTCGGGTTGCTGCTGCAACTCGTGCCGATCCCGATCCAGATCATCAACCTGGCGATGACCGTTGCTGCGTTGGTCTACCTCGCCGACGTCCGGCCGGCGTTGGCGGGCCTGCGCCGCCGCTGACGCTTCCGGGCCGGCGATGGCCGGAGATCAGATGAGGTCGAAGAGCTGGCCACGGGCATCGGTCGCCGGCACGAAGGCCTGGGCGATCTCGCCCGTGCCAGCAACCCGGAGCTCGCCGTCACTGTCGTCGGCATAGGCCACGTCGCCACGATTGAGACGAAGCACCTCGTCGCGCTTGTTGACGAGCGCGACCTCGCCGCCGGTGCAGACCAGCAGGCGTTGTCCTGAGGCCGGCAGGATCACCCCGGCGGGGTCCGCCGGAGAGCTCTGCGTGATCGAGAGCCCGAAGTCGTCGCCCGGGTTGAAGACGTCGGTCGAATAGTTGAAGACGATCGGCTCGACCCGGGCAGCCCGGGCGCTGCCCTCCTCCAGGCAGCGGACGAGACCGTGCGGGTCGACGTGCTTGGGGGTCAGCCCGGCGCGCAGCACGTTGTCGGAGGACACCATCACCTCGAGGCACAGGCCTCGCAGGTGGGCGTGGATGATCCCGGTCGCGAGATATGCCGCCTCCCCCGCCTGCAACGTCTGCCGGTTGAGGAAGAGTGAGATCAACACCCCGACGTCGCCCGGGCAGGCCTCGGCGAGCTCGACAGCCGTCTCGAAGGCCCGTTTCACGTCGCGGCCCGCATCCAACGCCTTCTGGCAGGCGGCGGCGAAGTCGGTGACGTCGTCGGGGGTCGGAGGGGTGCTGAGCAGGTCCTCGATCAGGCGGACGATGCCGCCGAACCCGGTGCGCTCCGCCAGCTTGGTCATCAGCGTGTCGGCCACCGGGTGGTCGACAGCACTGAGGACGCGCATGATCTCCGACGTACGCCGCAGTCCGACCAGCGTGTCGAACGTCGAGAGTGCGTAGACCATCTCCGGCTTGGGGTGGGGGTCCTTGAACACCCGGTGGGGCGCGTCGAGGGGGACACCGGCAGCCTCCTCGGCCGCGAAGCCAGCGGCTGCGCGATCCGCATTGGGGTGCACCTGGATGGACAGCGGACGCTCGGCTGCCAGCACCTTCAACATGAAGCCGAGCTCGCCCGAGACGTCGGTCAATGGCCGCGGTTCGTCCGAGCCGTCGGCGATGCGCGCCGTACCCAACGGATGCGTGCCGACCCACACCTCGGCAACCCGAGTCCCGTCAGCCTCCTGCCGTTGGAAGCCCGGGATGGCGTGCGTCGAACCCCAGTCGTAGGACTGCGTCGGGCAGTCGAGTGCGAGCACGGGGTCCTCCTGGGTGGGCGCAGAACGCAGCAACCCTAACGGGTGGTTCTTCGGTTCGTGGCAGTTCAGTGGGCGCCGTCGGAGGACGACACGGCCCTGACAGTGCGGCCGACGATCGACCGAGCGCCTCTGATGCGTCAGTACCCTCGGCTCATGAAGGTTCTCGTGACCGGCGGTGCCGGCTATCTCGGATCGATCACGGCAAAGGCCCTCGAGCAGGCCGGGCACACGCCGGTGATCCTGGACTCACTGCTCTCCGGACCGCGGTCGTACGTCGGAGACCGGATCTTCTACGAAGGTGACATCGCCGACCGTGGCCTGTTGCGACGCATCGTCGCCGACCACCCCGACATCGACGCCACCATCCACATGGCCGCGCGGATCGTCGTACCCGAATCGGTGGAGGAGCCCTACGGCTACTACCGGGACAATGTCGCCAAGTCACTGGAGATGTTCGACGAGATGACCGCGCTGGGGAAGCCGCGGATCCTGTTCTCCTCGACGGCGTCGCTCTATGCGCTGAAGCCGGCCTTCGAGGTCGACGAGACCGACCCCGTCGAGCCCACCTCTCCCTATGCGCGGACCAAGCGGATGATGGAGATGGTTCTCGAGGACCTCGCCAGGGCAACCGATCTCAGGGCGATCATCCTGCGCTACTTCAACCCCATCGGCGCCGACCCGGACCTGACGACCGGCTACCACCTGCGGGACGCGACCCACGTCGTGCCGCTGATGGCACAGACGGCGCTCGGGCAGCGGGAGGTGTTCACGCTGACCGGGACCGATCATCCGACGCGGGACGGGTCCGGCATCCGCGACTACATCCACGTCTGGGACCTGGCTCGTGCGCACGTGCGGGCGATCGAGGAGTTCGACGCGGTGCTGTCGAAGGTCGACGCGCCATACACCTACATCAACCTCGGCTCCGGGGACGGCGTGACGGTGCGGGAGCTGCTCGCTGCTGTGGAACGCGTCGTCGGAAGGCCGGTGCCCGTCGCCGAAGCGCCCGCGCGCCCGGGCGATGCCGCGGGAGCATTCGCGAACGCCGACAAGGCGCGCGAACTGCTGGGATGGCGGACGGAGTTGTCGCTCGATGAGGCCATCGCCTCGGCGCTGGCGTGGGGCGAGAAGCGGCAGGACGTGCTCGGGTATCCCTGATCTCAGGGGGCGGCGTGGCGGCCTCGAGTCTCGATGCCGACCGGCGGGAGGGCGGACTCGTGCGCGCGGTCGATCGTCTTCTGCGAGCGCCGGGTGTGCCGCTCGATGTGCGGACAGCCGCGCGGGCCGTGCTTGAGCACGCATCGGACCTTGCGTCGGAAACGGCGAAACGACATGTCTTCTCCAGGGTAGGGAGCACCCACAAGCCCGAGAGATGCGACCGTAACATCGCTTCGCGATGTTTGGGGAAGGTTCGTCAGACCTCGCAGGTAAAGGCTGTCAATGCGTCGAGGACCGAACGCACCAGCGGCACCTCATGGGTGCGATAGATGCCCGTCTGGCCGAGGTGGGCCATCACCGCGAAGAAGCCCTCCCCGCTGCGGAACTGGTCACCGAAGATGTCGAACGAGTGCGGCAGCGCATGGCAGATCGGCACGCCGAGCGAGCGCAGTCGGAACGAGTGCAGGAGCGCCGTGAACTGATACTGCGCGCGCGCACGCTGGTCGTCCAGCCGGAACCCGAAGCCCAGCCCCGGATCGATCGCCAGTCCCTCGACGCCCGCACTGCGCGCCTGGTCGAGGCGGTGCCCGAAGGCATCGACCATCCGCGGCACAGGATCGGTGTCCACCTCCGAGCCGTCCAGGGCCCGTGCGTTCGGCCCCAGGACATGGCACAGGATCACGGTCGCTCGATGCTCGGCGGCGAGATCGAAGACCTCCTGGTCGTACTCCGAACCGGTGAGGTTGACGACCTTGGCGCCCGCCTTCAACCCCGCACGCACGACTGCTGGCGAATAGCTCTCCACCGAGACCGCGATGTCGGCGTCCGTGAGTTGCTCGATCACCGGGAGCAGCGACGCGAGCTGCTGGGTGTCGTTGACGGCTGCCGCCGTTGCCCGACTCGACTCGGCGCCGATGTCGACGAACGCAGCGCCATGGGCGTGCTGGACCCGGGCCATCCGCACCGCAGCCTCGGTGCTGACCGCGATGCTCTCGCGGTACGACGAGTCGCGCGACAGGTTGACCACGCCCATCAACACCGGCTCACGGTCGGTGTCGAAGACCCGGTCGCCGATCGGCAGCGGGGCCACCGGCAGCTCCAGACTGTCGGCGTACGTCGTCGCGAGCCGGCCCAGCTCGCGGAGCGTGATCACCGATTCTCCAGCAGGTAGCGGGTCATCAGGCAGCCTTCGCCCTCCAGGACGTGCAGGAGTGTCGCCTGCGCCGGCGTGCGCAGCGCCGGAGTCTCGGGGGTGGTGGCCGTGCCCGCCATGACCGGGGACACCGTCAGGTCCAACTCGTCCACCAGGCCTGCGGCCGTGAGGTCACGCAGCAGACGCGGGCCCCCCTCGCAGTCGATCCGCGGCAGACCGCGCGCGACGATCGCCTCGATGACCGTGTGCGGCTCGGTGTTCGGGAGGGTGATGACCTCGTCGTGCTCGCCCGCCTTCGCCAGACGCTCCTCGTCCTTGGACGCGGTCAGCACGATCGGCTGCTGGGTCGACTCCGACCACACCGGAAGGTCCCACGGCAGGTCCAACGATCCACTCACCGTCACGATGGTGGGGGCGGGGTTCTGTCCGTTGGCCTCGCGCCGCTGCTCGTCGCCGCGGCGGGCCCGCATCGGGGTGTACTGCTCGGCCCGCAGCGTGTGAGCCCCCACCAGCACGGCATCCGCGAACCGGCGTACGGCGCGAAAGACGACCTGGTCGGCCTCCGGGGAGATCGACCCGCTCAGCCCGTCGGGGCCCGTCGCCGAACCATCGAGGGTGGTCACCATCATCGCCCGCACCCACTGCGTGCGCTCAGCGTCGAACTCGGGCCACGGGTAGGCATCGGCAACGGCGTCCTCGTCGAGGAAGGTCGGATCGTTGTCTGACCCTGCCCCCGTGGTGGAGAAAACGAGGCGCAGCGACGTCGGGGAGCTCACCTCACCGATAGTAGGCAACACTGCAGCCATGGACCTCAGGACCCGGCCCGGCCCGCTCGCACCCGTCGGCGGTGTGGCTGCGTGAAGGCGCTGCGCTGGCCACTGCTGTGGTGGGGGATCTTCGTCGCACTGATGGTGCTGGTCGCCGTCGTCTCCCTCGGGCCACCGCCCGCGTCGCCCGACGTACCGAATGCTGACAAGTGGGAGCATCTGACGACCTATGCGGGCTTGGCCCTGGTCGCCGTGCAGATCTTCCGGCCCGGACGGCCGTTGCTGGTTGCGGGACTGGCGTTGGTGCTGCTGGGCGTGCTGCTCGAGGTCGGGCAGGGGACGCTCACCACCGACCGGATGATGGACTGGCGCGACGCGGTCGCCAACACCATCGGCGTCGGCCTCGGACTCCTCACCAGCCGGACGGGCATCCGCGACGCGCTCGTGCGGGCAATACCCTCGACGCCGTGACCGACCTGCTGATCGAACGAGACCGCATCGCCCCCGGCGTACTCGAAGTGACGTTCAACCGCCCCGAACGACGCAACGCCTTCACCCAGCAGATGTATGCGTCGCTGCGGGAGTTGTGGGAGGCGACCGCCGCGGACGCGTCGGTGCGGGTCGTGGTGCTGCGTGGCGCGGGCGGCAAGGCGTTCGCGGCCGGCAACGAGATCAGCGACTTCCTCGAGGCCGACGCGGTCGACTACGAGAACTGGATCCGGGAGATGTTCGACCGGCTCTGGGAGCTCCCGCAGGTCACCATCGCGGCCGTCGACGGCGTCTGCGTCGGCGGCGGCCTCGCCGTCGCCACGCACTGCGACCTCCGCGTTGCCACGGCGGCCTCGCGCTTCGGCTATCCGATCGCGCGGACCCTGGGCAACGCGCTCTCGGGGACCGTCCTCTATCGCTGCCAGGCCATCTTCGGGGAGTCGCTGACACGCGAGATGCTGCTCGCCTCCCGACTGGTGTCGGCGGAGCGCGCCTTCTCCGTGGGTGCGCTCACCGCGGCCGTGCCGGACGCGGCCGCGCTCGATGCCGAGATCGCCGACCTCGCGGCTGGCATCAACCAGGCCTCCCAGGTCACCATCTCCGTCACCAAGCAGCAGCTGTTGACCCGCGCCCGTGGCCTCGAGGCATCGATGGACGGTGAGGAGGCCATCCTTCGCGAGGTCTACGGCGGACCGGACTTCAACGAAGGTGTGCGGGCCTTCCTGGCCAAGGAGAAGCCGGCCTTCGGCCGCTGAGGGTGCGTTGGAGGGCGGTGGCCAGGGCGGCCACCTGCTCCAGCGGCGGGTCGTAACCGGGGAAGTAACCGCACACCCGCTCCACGCCCGGCACGTCACCGAAGCGGCGCTGGAGCTCGCTCGCGCACTCCTCGGGAGTGCCGGCGACCGCAAGGGTGTCGAGCATGGTGTCGTCGACCAGCGCGGTCATGGCGGCCACATCACCCGTCTTGGACAGGCGATTGAGCTCAGGCTGCAGGTCGGCCCACCCCTCGACCTCCAGGACGGGCCGGTAGGCAGGGGTGGAGCCGTAGAACGCGAGCAGGGTGCGCACGCCGGTGCGTGCGGCGGCGACCTCGCCGTCGGTGCGGCCCATCGCCACGATCGCCTGCGGGTGGATCGCGAAGTCGTCGGCGGTCCGGCCGGCTCGGGCCAGCCCGTCCGCGACGGCGGGCAACGTGCGTTCGCGGAAGTGGCGGTGACTGTGGAACGGCATCACCAGCAGTCCATCCGCGACCTCAGCAGCGGTGCGGGTCATCAGCGGACCGAGGGCGCCGAGGAGGACCGGCGGTGGGCCGAAGGGGTTCGGGCCGGGCACGAAGGTGGGCGGCATCAGCGTGTGGGTCGTGTGCTCGCCACGGAAGTCGAGGCGTTCGCCGCTCTGCCACGAATGCAGGATCGCCTTGACGGCACCGACGATCTCGCGCATGCGAGCGGCCGGCGGCGACCAGCGGGCGCCGTACCTCTTCTCGATGTGGGGCTGGATCTGGGAGCCCAGCCCGAGC
>JASLDK010000218.1 GCA_030145945.1 Nocardioides sp. | reverse complement strand
AGCGCCGTCACACCCCTGGCCCTCGGGCCGGCTCAGGCCGGGCCGCTGACTGGATGCGTCGAGAGACTTCAGGATCAGATCCTGAACCTCGTGCACGGGACGAGGCCTGCGCCCTACCGTGGAGACGTGGAGATTCCCGGGACTGATCTGGTCGAGCGCGCCCGGGAGCTCGAACTCCTCGCCGGACTCCTCGAGCGCGCCGAACGTGGCGAGGGCGGCGCCGTGCGGATCCTCGGCCCGGCCGGTGTCGGCAAGACGTCCCTCCTGCGAGCCGCCACGAGGCACGCCCGCAATGCCGGCATGCATTCGTGGACCACGACGGCCGGTCAGCTCGAGTCCGCCCTCCCCTTCGGAGTGGTACGACGCCTGCTCGACCGGCCGGTCCGCGACCTCGGGCCGGCCGGCCGTGAGCGCCTCGGTTCGTCCCCCGCACTCCTCGCCCTGCGTTCGCTGTGGCCGGTCGCGGACGGCCGGGCCGAGCCCGGAGAGGCAGCCCCCACGCAGGGCGACATGCTGCACAGCCTCGGCTGGCTGGTCGAGGAGATCGCTGCCGACGGGCCGTGTGTGCTGGCCGTCGACGACGCCCAGTGGGCCGATGAGGAGTCGTTGCTCTTCCTCGGCTCGTTGCGGGACCGGACCAGCGATCTCCCGCTGGCGGTGGTGATCGCGGCCCGCGACGAAGGAACCCGGAACAGCCCGGCCATGGCCGCGCTGGTCGCCGACCGCGACGCCGCCGTGCTCCGCCTCGAAACCCTCTCCCCGGCGGGGATCCACGCGCTTCTCGCTGAACGCTGGTCGTCGGTTCCGAACGAGACGACCGCGGCTGTCACCGAGGTCACCGGGGGAAACCCGTTCCTGGTCATCGCGCTGTCCCACCTCATGTCGACGAGCACCGACACCCCCACCCCCGACGCGATCAGGTCGGCGGTCCCGGAGACGGTCGTCGATCTCGTGACAGCACGTCTCGGAGACCGCACGGCCGCGCAACAACGCCTTGCTGCCGCGGTCGCCGTCCTCGACTCGGCTCCCCTCGAAACCGCAGCAGCACTGGCCGAACTCGATGTCGACGATGCCGCCACGGCCGCCGATCGGCTCCGCGAGGCGGGTCTGTTCGATGACGGCTCCACGCTGGCGTTCCGCCACGCACTGCTGCGAACCGCCGCCCGTGCCCTGATCGGCGCCAGCACCCGCGACCGCATGCACCGGCGTGCAGCCGGTCTGATGATCGAGCGCGGCGATCACGCGACTGCGGCAGCCCACCTCCTCGAGATCCCCGGGAGCAACGATCCGTGGTCGGTCGACGTCCTGCGCCAGGCGGCGGCGGACGCTCTCGCCAGCGGAGCACCCCACACGGCGATCGTCCTGCTCCAACGAGCGGTGGACGAGCCACCGTCTGCGCCCGACCTGGCTCCCCTCCTGCACGACCTCGGCCTCGCCCAGATGCGAGCCTACGATCCGTCCTGTGTGACCAGCCTGCAGCGGGTGATCGACGTCGCCACCGACGCCGACCTGCGGCGTCGCGCATCGCTGGACCTCGCCCGGGCATTCGGCTTCGCCGGCCTGCACGCGCTGGCGGCCGACACCCTGGCGGAGGTACGCCGAGCATCCGCGGCCGATGACCTCACCGACGAGGACCGCCTCGCTCTCGACGCCGCCTGGGTCTCGGCGGCTCTCCTCGTGCCCTCCTCGGTCGACGCGGCCCGCGAGCTCGCATCGTCGTACGGCGAACTCGCCGGTTCGACGCCCGCCGAGCGGCTGATGCTGATCCAGCAGATGTCCGTGGCTGCGGGCACCAACCAGCCGGCCGCAGTGGTGCGCAGCTATGCGCAGCGCGCGATCGGCGACTGGGACAGTCCGGAGCAGTCGCCCGAGAGCACGGAGTGGGTGTGGCCGCGGCTGTTCCTGTCGATGATCGGCGACCATGACGACGCCCGGGCCATGGCGCTGGCAGGCCAGCGCGAGGCCGAGACCAGCGGGTCCGTGATCGGCCTGATGGCGTCCGACTTCCTCAGGGCGTTCAACGATCTCCATGCGGGCGACCTGCTCGCCGCCGAGGACGGCTATCGGACCATGCTCGACCACGGCGCCAGTCTGGGCGGCGGCATGCTCGTCGAGACCCTCGGTCGCGGCGGACTGGCCCAGTGCGTTGCCTGGCAGGGACGAACCGACGAGGCGCTCGCGCTGCTCGCCACGTTCCCCGAGGAGTTCCCGGCCGACGCCCCCAACAACGGTGTCGCGACGGTCTGGGTCGCTCGTGCGGCCGTGCGCCGGACCGTCGGCGACCACCTCGGAGCACTCCGAGCGGTCGACGAACTGGAGCGACTGGTCGCCGGGATCGACGTCGACGCGCCCGCCTGGGTCGCCTGGCGGGCGTTCGCCGTCGAGCCGTTGCGTGCCCTCGGCCGCCTGGACGAGGCACGCGCGGTCGCCCAGAAGCATCTGGACCTGTGCGAGGCCGGTGCCGTGGCCGACCTCCTCGGCGAAGCCCTCTGCCTGGCAGGACTCGTCGCCGCCTCGCCCGACGAGGGGCTGGCTCTGCTCGAACGCGGGACCGACCTGCTGGCAACAACGACCAGCCGACTGCGCTACGGCCTCGGGTTGCTCGAGCTCGGCTCGGCGCTGCGGCGTTCCGGACGCAAGCTCGACGCCCGCGACCCCCTCCGCACGGCCATCGACGTGCTGGCCGACTGCGGCGCCCACCCGTCCGCACTCGTCGCGCAGACCGAGCTCGCCGCCACCGGCGTACAACTCAACCCGCGCACGGACCACGACCGGCTCACTCCCAGCGAACAGCGCATCGCCGACCTGGCGGCGTCCGGCCTCGGCAACCGCGACATCGCCTTGCAGCTGCACGTCTCGCGCAAGACGGTCGAGGCGCACCTGTCCAGCGTCTATCGCAAGCTCCGCGTCGCCGGGCGGGCCGAGTTGGCGCAGGCCGCCGGCGTCATGCCTGTGGGCGGGGCGGCGACTCGACGCGCCTGACGGAGCGACCGGTCGCGGTGCCGATCAACAGCAGCTCGGACAGGTGCTCGCGCTGGAAAAGCAGATCGGCGGCATCTGGAGTCACGTGCTGACTCCAGACGCCGCCGATGATGCTCTCGGCCGAGGCTCAGAGATCGAAGAGCGACTCCGCAGCATTGATGTCGGCGTCCGTGCGCGGCTGGTGGGCCTCGCCGGAGTACGACGCGGGAGTGCTCGGCTGCGCAGGGGCGGCTGCGGCAGGCGCAGACCCCTCGGCGACCGGCTCCGTGACGGCCGGCGCCAGCTCTTCGACAACCGGCGCGGACTCAGGTGCAGCGGGCTCGGCCGCAACCTCCTCGACGTCCTGCACCGACTCCGGAGCCGCAGCCTCGGTGACCGGCTCCGGGGCGACCGGCTCCGGGGCGACCGGCTCCGGGGCGACCGGCTCCGGGGCGACAGGCTCCGCGGGGGCTGCTGCGGCCGCCGCGGCCGCGGCGGCCGCAGCTGGGCGCTCGACAGCGGCCGTCTCGGGCGCGGCGATGTCGAAGAGCGAACCCATCGCGTTGATGTCGACGTCCGTCGCCGGCTGGCTGGCGTTGGCCGTGGACGACGCCGGAGCAGCCGCAGCCGGGACCTCGGACTCCGTCGCTTCGACGGGTGCTGCTTCCGCGACCGGGGCCGCTTCTGCAGCTGGAGCAGGAGCATCTGCCGTCGGAGCCTCAGTTGCG
>JASLDK010000217.1 GCA_030145945.1 Nocardioides sp. | reverse complement strand
TCGACCCGCCGCGTCCGCGGCACGTCCCGGTGTCGCGTCCCATCAGCTCGGCGAACATCGAGCGGACGTCGAGCCCCTTGGCCAGGCAGTGCCCATGCCCGCGGTGCGTCGACGTGATCGCGTCACGGTCCGACAGGTGCCAGCAGGCGCCGACCGCGGTCGCCTCCTGCCCGATCGAGAGATGGAGGAAGCCCGGGATCTCCGTGGCGGCGTACAGCTTCGAGGCCTCCTGCTCGAAACGACGGATCCGCAGCATCCGCCGGTACTGCTCCGCCAGATCCGGCTGCGCTCCGCCACCGGTCGTCATCTGCTCCTCGGTCATGCTCACCATGCCGTCCATCCCCCGTCCACCGTCATGATCGATCCGGTCATGTAGCTCGACTCGGGCGACACCAGGAACGCCGCCGCCGGAGCGAGCTCGGCAGGTGCGCCGACGCGGCCCATCGGCACACGCCGCACGATCTCCTCTCCCCACGCGCTCTCCAGCAGGCCCGAGCTCAGGTCAGTGCGGAAGTAGCCGGGCGCCAGGCCGTTCACCCGGACCCCTCGTGCCGCCCACTCGACGGCCAGCGACCGGGTCATCGCGTCGATCGCGCCCTTGCTGGCGGAATAGGCGACGATGCGCTCGAACCCGGCTCGCGCGTGGACGGAGCTGACGTTGACGATCGCCCCGGAGCCACGCTCCAGCATGTGTGGTGCGACAGCGCGGATGCAGCGGAAGGAGCCGTGCACGTTGACCGCCAGGACGCGCTCGAACGTCTCGTCGTCGACCTTGACGGCCTGCGCGAAGGATGGGCTGATGCCGGCGCAGTTGACCAGGGCGTCGATGCGACCGTGCTCGGCGATCGCGGACTCGACGATGCCGTCGACGTCGTCGGGTACGTCGACCGACCCCGGCCGCGGGTCGATCCGGCCCGGTCCTCGCACCTCGCTCTGCAGCACCTCGAGGTCGTCGCCCGTCCGGGACGTGGCGACGACCGTCGCTCCGCGGCCGACGAGCTCGACCACGACGGCGCGGCCGAGTCCTCGACTGGCGCCGGTCACCCAGATCACCTGGTCCGTCAGGGCACTCATCTCGCCACCTCACCGTTGCGCAGCTCCCGCTTGAGCACCTTGCCCGACGGGGTTCGAGGAAGCTCCTCGACGAGGATCACCGAGCGCGGCACCTTGAACTTCGCCAACCGCTGCGCGCAGAACGCCACCAGCTCGTCAGCCGCGACCTCGGCACCGGGGCGGAGGGCGACGAAGGCCTGCGGCACCTCGCCCCACCGCTCGTCCGGCATGCCGATCACGGCGGCCTCGACAATCGCCGGATGCTCGTAGAGCACCCGCTCGATCTCGGGCGTCGCGATGTTCTCGCCGCCCGACACGATCATGTCCTTCTTCCGGTCCTCGATGTAGAGGAAGCCGTCCTCGTCGAGACGGCCGACGTCGCCGGTGTGGAACCAGCCGTCGCGGATCGCGGCAGCCGTCGCCTCGGGATCGCGCCAGTAGGCACCGAACACCTTCGGCCCCCGCAGCGCGATCTCTCCCAGCTCCCCCACACCGACGTCGGCACCGGCCTCGTCGACGATGCGCACGGCCTGGTACAGCACCGGACGGCCCACGGAGCCGATCTTCGTGCGCATGTGCGCACGATCGTTGAAGGTGTCACTCGAGACCGTCTCAGTCAGGCCGTAGGCGTCGGCGAACCAGAGGTCGGGCATGGCGTCGAGCAGCTGCTCCAACCGAGCGACCGGCATCTTCTCGCCACCGCTGAGCATCAGGCGCAGCGACGAGAGATCCGCTCCCGGCAGCGCCGGGGACTGCAGCACCGCGTTGACCATCGCCGGCGCCAGCCAGATCGTGGTCGCCCGGTGCTCCGCGATCCCCCTGAGCACCTCGGTCGCGACGAAGCGCCCCTGCAGGACGACGGTGCCACCGGCGTGGAGCGTCGTGACTCCTCCCATGTCGAAGGCACCGACGTGGTAGAGCGGACCGGCGACCAGGACGACCTCCTCGGACGTCCAGCCGAACTCGGCCAGCAGCGCCGCGTTCTTCCACGCCACGTTGCCGTGGGAGATGCAGACGCCCTTGGGCCGGGAGGTCGTGCCACTGGTGTACATCAGCCGCGACAGGTCCTCCGGCTCCAGGTCGACCGCCTCGGTGACGACACCGGCCTGGGGAGAGACGAGATCGTCGGCGTAGTGGAGCCAACCGTCGCGACCCCTGCCGTCGACGCTCACCACGTGCCGGAGCTCCGGCAGGTCACCCCGGACGTCATCGACGCGAGCCGCGAACTCCTCCTCCGTCACGAGCATCCGGACGCGGCCGTGATCGAGGATGTAGGCCCATTCCGCCGGAGCGAGCCGATAGTTGAGCGGGAGGAACACCGCGCCGACGCGGTTCACCGCGTGGACGACCTCCAGGAACTCGACGCGGTTGTACAGCAGGATGCCGACGACGTCGCCGCGCCCCACCCCGCGGTCGACCAGCGCAGCGGCGAGCGCGTTCACGCGCGCGGCCAGCTCGGTCGTCGTACGGCGGACGTCACCGTCGATGACGACGACCTTGTCCGGCCTCCTCGACGCCTGGAAGTCCAGGGCCGATGCGAAATTCACCATGGGTGCATGCCTCTCGTGATCGGTGCCGCGACTCCGTCGCCGGCACTGCCTCGCCATCGCATCCTATGATTCTTGTACCGATTAGTCTAGAATACTCGACGAACGGTCTGCGACGCTGAGCGCAGTGCCACCACGAGAGAAGCGAGGTACGGCGTTGACCGGTCTCCGCGCGGACGCCTGCATCGCCGGCGTCGGCCAGACGACGTTCACGAAGGCGAGCGATCGCCCGGCCGCCGTGCTGGGGGTCGAGGCGATCCGACGCGCAGCGCAGGACGCCGGGATCCCCGTCACCGCCATCGACGGCGTCGTGCCCTACCCGATGGGCCCCAGCGCGGAGGAGATGATGGCCGTCCTCGGGCTGTCCGAGGTCACCTTCACCGCGTCCGCCCGGATGGGCGGTGCCAGCTCCGTGGCCGCCCTCGGTCTCGCCGCGCAGGCCGTGCGGCTCGGGCTCGCGTCGTACGTCGTCACCTTCGTCGCTCGCAATGCGGGCACGAGGACCCCGATCAGCGAGCGGGTCCGCGAGCTCGCCGGCCAGGAGCTGCGCCTAGGGCTGGAGCATCCGCACGGGCTGAGCACGCCGGCCCAGTGGTACGCGCTCATGTGCCGGCGCCACATGATCGAGTTCGGCACCACCCGAGAGGCGCTCGGCACCGTCTCGACGACGATGCGGCGCCATGCCCAGCTCAATCCCGCCGCACAGATGCACGGTCGCGAGATGACGATGGAGCAGTACCTCGCCTCCCCCATGATCGCCGACCCCTACCAGCTCTTCGACTGCTGCCTGGAGACCGACGGCGCGTCCGCGGTGATCGTGACGTCCGCCGAGCGTGCCGCCGACCTCAGGACGAGGCCGGTCGCCGTTCGATCGGTCGCGCAGGCGCACCCGTTCCCCGCCGACGACATCTCGTCCCGAGCCGACATCTTCCGCACCGGCCTCACGACGGCCGCACCTCGCGCCTTCGCAGCAGCCGAGGTGACACCGCAGGACATCGACCTGGCGCTCATCTACGACTGCTTCACCTTCGAGGTCATCCAGCAGCTCGAGGAGGCCGGCTTCTGTGAGCGGGGCTCCGGCGGCGACTTCGTGCTGAGCGGCGCCATCGACAGGTCGGGCAGGCTGCCCGTCAACCCGCACGGCGGCCTCCTCTCGGAGGGACACCTCGCCGGGATGAACCACGTCGTCGAGGCCGTCACCCAGCTCCGTGGCGCTGCCGGACAACGCCAGATCGACGACGCGCGGCTCGCCGTCGTGACCGGATGGGGCGACATGGGCGACGGCTCCATCGCCGTCCTCGAAGCCGGACGGAGGACGTCGTGAGCACCAGTCCCGTCACCGAGGAGATCGCCCAGCACCACGAGAACCTGCAGCGAGGACTCCTCAGGATCCAGGTCTGCTCGGCCTGCGACCGCCGGCAATGGCCGCCTCGCCCCGTCTGTCCGGCCTGCTCGGAGACACGGTGGGAGTGGTCGGACGCGCCCCCGACCGGCCGGCTGTTCACCTGGACCGTGGTCCACCGGACCCCGCTGCCGGCCTTCACAGACCTGACGCCTTACGCCGTCGGGGTCTTCGACATCGGGGACGGGCTGCGCGTCATCGGCCGGATCATCGGCCCGCCGGCGTCGCTCGTCGCCGACGGCGAGTTCACCTGGGAGGTCGAGGACGTCGACGGCGCGGGCCCCCAGGCACTCTGGCGGCCCGCAGAAACCGGCCAGGAGGGACGATGACCGCGCTGCTCGACGACGAGTCCTACTCCTGGGTGGGCCGCTCGACGGTCTACCCGGCGTACGAGGTCACCGCGACCGACATCGCCAAGTTCGCACACGCGATCGGTTCCGGCGACCCGGTCCACTTCGATGTGGTGGCCGCCCGCTCAGCCGGTCACGAGGGCGTCGTGGCTCCCCTCGGCTACCTGGCCGTGATCCGCTACGCCACCGCGAACCTGGTTCCGGTGGCCGAGCTCACCAGCGACGGCATCGCCGAGGACATGGTGCCGCCCTCCCGAGCGACGCGGCGGATGGCGGGCGAGACCGCCACCCGGTTTCACCGCCCGATCGTCGCCGGCGACCGCATCAGCCTCACCAAGACGATCACCGACCTGACCGAGAAGCCCGGCCGGTCCGGCCCCCTCGCCTTCGTCACCTACGAGCTGGCCTACCGCGGGGCGGACGGCCGGCCCGTCGCCGACGAGACCTTCGTGAGGATCCTCCGATGACCGCTCCGCTCCCCGAGGTCGGCGACACCGTCGGCGAGTTCACTGTCGTGCCGAGCACGACGATGCTCTTCCTCTTCTCGGCGGCGACGTGGAACCCGCACCGCATCCACTACGACGCACCCTTCGCCATGGACGAGGAGGGTCACCCCGGCGTGATCGTCCCGGGACCGCTCATGGGCGCGTGGATGACGCGACTCGTCGAGGAGTGGTCTCCGCAGTGGCGCCTGACCGGCATCACCTTCCGCAACCGGGCCGTCGCTCTCGCAGGAGCACCGCTCACCGTGACCGGCACGGTCGCGGCGACGGATGGCTCCGACATCGTCATCGACGTCGCGGTCTCCGGCACTGGCGGGCCGGTGTGCGACGGTCGGGCCACCGCCACCAGGCGCTGACCCGACCGATCCTCAGGGCTGACGCGCCGCGAAGACGACGCCGTCGACGCCGTCGACGCCGTCGACCCGCGTGACGAGGTCACGACTGACCAGCACGTCGAGATGGGCCTTGGTCTCCATCGCGGCGAGCGCCGCGTTGAACGGGTCCAGGGTGTCGAACGCGTGCTCGTGCCGGGTCCACGGCAGCTCGTCCGCCACCTGGTAGGCCGTTCTCGGTCCGGCGGCGAGCGCGCGGTGGCACCGGGCGAGCCGGTCCTCGTGGTGCGTGAGCAGCTCGTCGACGCGGCCGTGGGTGGAGTCAGCGACCGGGCCGTGCGCGGGGAGAAGACGCAGGTCGGGCAGCGCCCGCACCTTGGCCAGTGACGCCATGAAGTCGCCCAGGGGCTGCGGTGCGGGCACGGCCTCGAACCCGATCGACGGTGTGATCGTCGGCAGCACGTGGTCGCCCGCGAAGAGCAGCTCGGACACCGGCTCCGCGAACACGTAGTGTCCCTGCGTGTGCCCGGGCGTGTGCACCGCGTCCAGGGTCCGCTCCCCCAGCTCGATGCTCACGTCGCCGTCCAGCCAGGTGTCCGGATAGCGCAGCGACCGGACGTCGCGCTGGTCCGCCGTCGTGCCGCCGAGGGCGGTGAGGACGTCGAGCGCCCCCGCCTCGCGCAGCGAGCGCTCCAGGCCCGGACCCTCGCCGCCGCCACCCAGCATCGCGTCGAGGGTCGGCTTCTCGCCGCGGCCGAGGGCCACGTCCACACCGAGCTCGGTACCGAGAGTGGCGGCCAGGGTGTAGTGGTCGCGGTGGACGTGCGTCACGAGGAACCGCCGGATGTCCGCGAACCGTCGGCCGATCTGGCGCAACCCCACGTCGAGCGCGTCGCGGGCCTCGGCGATGGCCCAGCCACCGTCGATCAGCGCCAGACCGTCCTCGGTCTCGATCGTGTAGACGTTGACCGCCCTGAGGGCGTCATTGGGCAGCGGCAGCGGGATCCGGTGGATCCCGTCGGCCACCTCCCAGGCGCCGGGCCTGGCCCAGTGCTCGCCGGAGTCCGGGGAGACGGCGTACGCCGTTGCGACGGTCACCGTCGCGCGGACCCGTCTCTCGGCGCCGCGGCCAGCACGCGGACGACCGATCGCTCCGCAAGTCCCTCGATCTCGTCATCGGAGTAGCCGAGATCTCGCATCAGCTCGCGCGTCGACTCTCCGTGCAGCGGCGGGATCGCACCGAGCCCGGCGTGCCGGCCCTCCAGCACGATGGGCGCCGCCAGGAAGCGCTTCTCCTGACCGTCCGCGGACGCGACGTCGTAGATGAGCCCGGTGCCGGTCACCTCGGGGGACTCGAGGACGTCGCCGACCGTCAGCACCTTCGCCGCCGGCACGCCGTTCTCGTGAAGACTCTTGACCAGCTCGTCGCCACCCGTCTCGGCCGTGGCCGCGGACAGCAGCTCGTCGAGCTCGCGCTCATGTGCCTTCCGGACCGCGTTGTCCGCGAATCTCGGGTCGCCGGCGAGGCCGTCGAGCCCGACCGCGGCGCACAGCCCGATCCACTGGTCGTCGTCGCACGCAGCCAGGGCCACCCAGCCGTCCGCGACGGGCACGGTGCCGTGCGGCGCGAGCACGGGGTGGCGGCTGCCGCTGCGCGTCGGGGCCGCCCCCTCACGGAAGTACGGCTCCGCCATCTGCCCAAGAAGGCTGATCAGGACGTCGTGGAGCGAGATGTCGATCCAGCAGCCCAGACCCGTGCGACGCCGGCGCGTCAGGGCGGCGAGGATGGCGATGGTGGCGTGGAGGCCTGCACCCATGTCGCCGATGGGTACGCCGGCCCGAGCCGAGGCGCCATCGGGCTCGCCGGTGCTGTCGATGAATCCGGCCATCGCCTGGTTCACGAGGTCGAAGGAGATCTTCTCGCGCAGGGGCCCGGTGGCGCCGAAGCCGGAGATCGAGCAGAGGACGAGCGCCGGATTGCGCCGTGCCAGCTCCTGCGGGCCGATGCCGAGCTTGGCCATCACCCCAGGCCGGAAGTTCTCCAGCACGACGTCGGCGTCCTCGACGAGCCGGTCGAATAGGCGCATCCCGTCGGGATCCTTGAGGTCGACGGCGATGCTGCGCTTCCCGCGGTTGAGCGCCATGAAGTAGGCGCTCTCCTCCCCCCATCGGGGGAGATTGCGTCGGGTCGGGTCACCGATCCGCGGCTCCTCGATCTTGATGACGGTGGCGCCGAGGTCGGCCAGCAGCTCCGCGCAGCAGGGGCCGGCCAGCATCCGGGTCAGGTCGATCACGCGGACACCCGCGAGCGGCTGGGTGGGGTCGTCGTTCATCGCGTTCTCCTCGGGTGCCGGGTCAGGCGGGTGCGGTGGTCGGCGCTGCGGCGAGCACTTCGTGGACGTCCTCGCGCCGGCCGCCCGGGCGCCGCGGC
>JASLDK010000126.1 GCA_030145945.1 Nocardioides sp. | reverse complement strand
TTCGGCGCCGGCCAGATCGACCCCGACCTGCTCGCACAGGTCATCCGTGATGCCGGTGCACCCGTGATCTGCGAGACCCCCGGCGGTGCCGACGAGCACGTCGCCGACTTCGCGTGGTTGCGCGAGCGCCTCTGAGGCCTCCCCGAGCGGGCGGGCGTCGTACCCGGCAAATGGGTCGTCATCGGGCCGATCCACGACCCAAATGCCGGGTACGACGACAACATCGTCATGCAGTACGCCGGACGAACCCGGTCTCGTAGGCCACCACCACCGCCTGCACCCGGTCCCGGACGCCGAGCTTGGTGAGGATCCGAGCCACGTGGGTCTTGACGGTGGTCTCCGCGACCACGATCTCGGCGGCGATCTCGGCATTGGAGAGTCCGCGCGCCATCTGACGCAGTACGTCGAGCTCGCGGTCGGTGAGAGTGGCCAGCTCGGGCGGCACCCCGACCACCTGCTCGGGCTCGGCGAACCGGTCGATGAGGCGCTGGGTGATGGAGGGTTCGATGAGTGAGTCGCCGGTGGCGGCGGCGCGCACGGCAGCGATCAGGCGCGTGGCCGGGGTGTCCTTGAGCAGGAAGCCGCCGGCGCCGGCGCGCAGCGCGCGGTAGACGTACTCGTTCTGGTCGAAGGTCGTCAGCACGACGACCGTCGGGGGGTCGGTCATCCGCATGATCTGCTCGGTGGCGGCGAGGCCGTCGAGGTCGGGCATCCGGATGTCCATCAGCACGACGTCCGGCTTCTCGAGCGCGACCTGGCGGACCGCCTCGTGGCCGTCCCCCGCCTCGGCGACGACCTCGATGTCGCCCTCGGCCTCGAGGATCACCTTGAAGCCGGTGCGCAGCAGGGCCTGGTCGTCGGCGATGAGCACCCTGATCACACTGACGATTGTGCCGATCCCAGGCCTCGTCCGGGGTCCTTCTCGAGAACGATCCGCCCGGATCAGGTCATCCTGTGGGCCGACGCCGACCGTGCTGGCACGCACGCAGGATCGAGGGGAATCCCCGATGCGCGGAACCCGCCGCCGTTCCTAGCGTGAACCTCAGCGGTCTCCGGGGCCGTGCTCCCGTCCCTCTCCCAGCCAGGAGTCCCTGATGGCCACCACCTTCCACACCACCCGCTTGCGGCGTACCCTCGCGCTCGCGGCGATCGCCGCCACCCTGACCGCCGGGCTCACCGCCTGCGGCGACAACAGCAAGGACAGCGCCAAGGACGCGAAGGCGTCCGACAAGCCCGCCGCCGCGACGACGACCGACAGCGCACCCACGCTCACCGCGGCCCAGCAGACCACCTGCGACGACCTTCTCAAGGCGTCCCTGGCGATGCAGACCCTCGGCCCCGCGAGCGACGAGAACGGACCGAGCGACGCCGACCTGACCGCGATCGCCGACCTCTACACGTCGATGGCCACCGGCCTGTCCGGTGACGAGCAGACCGCGGCGACCAAGGTGGCTGACACCATCAACGAGGCCGTGCAGACGACGAACAAGGCGCTCTTCGAGGACGAGTCCTTCATGGGCAACGTGATGGCGCCGGCCGCCGCGGGTCGCACCCTGTGCGGTTTCAAGAGCGTCGACTTCATGACCCACGAGACCCCAGCGGCCAGTGCGGACAAGAACCCGGAGTTGAAGTACATGGGCCTCCCCGAGACCATGCCTGCCGGCACCACCAGCCTCGGACTCACCAACGATGCCGACAACTTCCACGAGGCGCTCGTGATGAAGGTGAAGGACTCGTTCACCGGCACGGTCGAGGACTGGACCAAGCTCGACGACAAGGCCCAGATGGGCAGCGTCGACCTGCTGGGGCTCACCGTCGCCCCGCCGCACGCCACGACCTTCGCCAACGTCGACCTGACGCCGGGGCGCTACTTCGTGATCTGCCATGTCCCGCTGATGAACGGCGAAGGACCCGACGCCCAGCCGAAGATGGGACCGCACGGACCGATCTGGCACTTCACGCTCGGCATGGCCAACGAGGTGACGGTCAACTGACCGGTGCCACCTGGACGCGTCGCCAGCTGCTGGGAGTTGCTGGCGGCGCGTCCCTCGTCCCCTTCCTGTCGGCGTGTGAGGGCGGCGCTGCCAGCCCGGCCCGGCCTCGCAGGGCCGAGGTCGCCTTCGAGACCACCACCGAGACCGGACAGTTCGCCCCCGTCCTGAAGAGCCAGCGCGCCCGCCCCACGGCGTACTCCCGAAGGCTCCCGCTCCCCGCCCCCCTCAAGCCCGTGAGCAGTACGTCGAGCGAGGACGTCTACGAGCTGACCGCCAAGCCTGGGAACGCCGAGATCCTCGACGAGGTCACCACCCCGATCTGGGGGTACGACGGCAGCTTCCCCGGGCCGCTCTTCGAGAGCCACCGGGGCCGGGTGGTGCGGCTGCACCTGAGCAACGAGTTGCCGGTGCCGATCGTGCGACACCTCCACGGCGGCCACACGCCGCAGGAGTCGGACGGCTACCCGCTGGACTACATCGTGCCTGCGGGCATGAGTGGCATGACCGGTCATCACGGACCGCACCTGCATCCCGGCGGACGTCTTCACGAGGGCGCGTTCGACTACGTCCATCCGCTCGACCAGCGCGCGGGTCTGCTCTGGTACCACGACCACCGGATGGACTTCAGCGGTCCGCAGGTCTGGCAGGGCCTGGTGGGGCTGCACATCCACCGCGACGACGAGGAGCTCGCGCTCGGCCTGCCCGACGGCGACCACGAGCTGCCGCTGCTCGTCTGCGACCGGTCGTTCGGCCCTGACGGGCAACTGATCTATCCCTCGCTCGACCCGGCGCTCGCGAAGACTCCCGGCGTGCTGCCGGCGTTCGCCAACGGGGTCCTCGGCGACACGGTCCTCGTCAACGGCGTCCACGCGCCCTTCCACGAGGTGAGGCAGGGGACCTACCGACTGCGGATCGGGGTGGCGAGCAACGCCCGGCACTACCGGATCGGCGTCGACAGACTGCCTGCCAGCGGCGAGCCGTTCACCCAGATCGGCACCGACGGCGGACTGATGGCCGCGCCCATGCCGGTGCGCAGCTTCGTGATGGCGCCCGCCGAACGGGTCGACGTGATCATCGACTTCACCGGCTATCCGATCGGCGCGAGGGTCCGGCTGCAGAACCTCTCCGGCGGCACCGGCACCACCGACCTGGTGGAGTTCCGGGTCACCGGCCCCGACGACCGGCCCGTCTGGCGCGCGCCCAAGCGACTCAGCGAGATCGAGCGGCTCGACCCGGCGGCCGCCGTACGGACCCGGGCGTTCTTCTTCAGCAAGGTCCCCACCGCCGCCGGCCCGACCTTCCAGATCAGCCATCAGATGTTCGCTCACGACGTCGTCGCGGCCGACCCGCGGCAGGGCGACATCGAGATCTGGGAGATCACCACCGACCAGCAGCACCCCGTCCACGTGCACAACTGCCACTTCCAGGTGCTCGACGCGCCCGGCCCGCTGGCGTGGAAGGACGTCGTCAGCCTCGGCGTCAACGACCGCAAGCGGATCATCACGCGCTTCGACTCCTACCGCGGGCGCTACCTGCTGCACTGCCACAACCTTGAGCACGAGGACATGGGGATGATGGCCAATTTCGACATCCGCTGAGAGATCGCGCGAACTCCGAGGTGGTGGCCGGGCGATCGTCCGCAAGGAGTACGACGTCTCGCCAGATCATCCTCGCTGCCGACGCCCCGCGGGCACCGCCGGTCGCAGGCTGGAGGCATCGCGAACCACCTCGGTTCGCCCGATCCGAAAGCAGGCAACGAGATGAACGAGATCCTCCGGGGCATCAAGCCCCTCGACTACGTGCTGGCCGGACTGCTCACCGCCGGCGGCGCGGCGCTGATGGCCGTCAACGTCAACGCCTCCGACAGCGAGGTGGCCCGCCAGGTCGCCGACGGCTCGATGGCCCATGCAGTCAACTCCCACTCCTGGGCGATGCTCCCGGTGTTCGTGCTGGTGACGCTGCCGATCCTGTTCCGGCGTACGGCGATCCTGCCGGTCATCGCCGTCACCGTCATCGCGACCTCCGCCCACGTGCTGGCCTTCGGCTGGGTGACCCGCTGCGGCATCGAGCTCCCGTTGGCCGCAGCCCTGGCGTACGCCGTCGCGCGGTTCGCCCACGCGGGCCGGGACCAGTTGCTCGGCATGGTGGGCGTGGGGGCTGTGGTCGTGCTGTGCCTGGTCAAGGACTCGTCGGCCGGCATGGCTGGTCTGGTCGTCGGGATCCCGGCAGCAGCGTTGTTCTTCGGCATCGGGTGGATCGTGCGGAACCGGGCCGCGAAGCCTGCCGAGAGCTCTACGCTGGCTCCTGTGCACGCGCACGCCTGACCCGGCCCCGACCAAGGTCTGAGTTGTGGCGCGCGATGCGGGTCGTGGGGGCAAGGAGCCGATGATGCGGGTCTTCAAGGGCGTCACCGCCGGGGACTGGATCCTGACGACGCTGATGACGGCACTCGGCGTGGCGCTGATGCTGATGAACGTCACCGCCGCCGACGCCCATCTCGCGCAGCAGGTCGCCGACGGCGAGCTCTACCGCGTGATGGACAGCCATTCCCCGTGGCTGTTCACCTGGCTCGCCGCTCCGCTGGCACTGCTGTGGTGGCGACGCAGCCCGCTCGCCGTCACCGGGTTCGCCCTCGGCGTCGTCGCCCTCCACGACCTGGTGTTCGGCTGGGTGGGCCGGTGCGGCTCCGGTCTCCCGCTCGCGCTGGCGCTGTCCTTGCTGGGGGCTCTCGCCTATGAGCGCCGTCGGGCCTGGCTCAACTTCGGCCTGGTCTGCCTGCTCATCGTGGCCGTCCTGGTCCGCGACTCGATCACCGGTCTCTCCCCCGTCTTCCTCGCCGTGCCACTGGCGTTGGTGCTGTTCGGGATCGGGCGCGCGATCGGCCACCGGGCCTCGATGGCGGCCGAGCTGCGGGTCCGCAACGAGGAGCTGCGCACCCTGCGCGACCAGCGTGCGGCGATGGAGGTGGCCGGCGACCGGGCCGAGCTGGCATCCCGGCTCGACGGCCTCCTGCAGGACCGGCTCACCCAGCTCAGCCGGCAGGCGGAGTCCGGCGCCGACCTCGACCCGGCCGCCCGGCGTACCCTCCTCGAGGCGATCGAGGCCGACAGCCGCCGCACCCTGCAGGACATGCGCGAGATCGTCGGCCTGCTGCGCGGCGGCGGTGTCGCCCTGCAGCCCACCCCCGCGGTCGCCCACCTCGACGCGCTCCTGGCCCGGCACGGCCGCACCGACTCACGGCTGCGAATCGTGGGCGACCAACGCTCGCTTCCGGCGTCGGTCGAGCTGTCGGCCTTCCGGATCGTCGAGCACCTGGTCACGGCACTGGCCGACCAGCCGGACAGCCCGGTCGAGGTCGAGCTGCGTTTCGACGACGACGCCCTCGAGATCCGCGTGGTCGGGCCGGTCGGGCGCGGCTCCGACCTGCGCGCCGCGGTCACCCGTGCCAAGGAACGCGCCCAGTTGTTGGGCGGATCGGTCGATGCCCGGGTCAGCCGAGGCCGTGCCAGCGCGGTCGCCCAACTGCCGGTCCTCGGCTGACGAACCTCGGTCGGGGAGGGGACGTGTCGCGACCAGGGCCCGGGGCGGAGCGGTTTCTCATCGCCCTGCTCGTCGCGGTCCTGCTCGTGGTCCCGATCGCCGTGCAGGGCTGGCCCACCACGCTGCGCGACAACCTGTACGTCGCCCAGCTGGTTGCCAGCGGCCTGTGCCTGCTCGCCTGGCGATCCCATCCGCGGCTGGCCTCGATGATCGGTCTGCTGCTCTTCCTCGGCGCCGCCGCGACCGCGTCCTTCGAGACCTACTTCCCGATGCTCGGATCCGCGGTCGTCGCGGCTCTCGCCGCACTGTTCGGCTATGCCTTCACCGGCCGCCACGGTGCGCTCGCTGCCGTCGTCGGGGTCGGGTACGTCGTGGCTCTCCGGCTCGCCGTACCCGTCGAGATCGTCCCCCTGCTGCTGATGACCGTTCCGCCGTACGCCGCCGGAGTGCTCCTCCGGTTGCGGGAGGAGACCGCCACCGAGCTGGCCCAACGCTCCCGCGAGCTCGAGGAGGAGCGCGAACTGTTCGCCGCCCTCGCCCGTCAGCACGAACGCGCCCGGATCGCCAGCGAGCTGCACGACATCGTCGGCCACGCGATCAGCGTGATGGTCGTCCAAGCGGCTGCCGGACAACGGCTGGTCACCGCCGACCCCCAACGCACCGACGAGGTCTTCGACGCGATCGCCGAGTCCGCCCGCCGCGGACAGGACGACCTGCAGCGACTGGTCGAACTCCTCGACGGATCCACCATGGGCACCGAGCAGGGGCACGGCGACCTCACCCTCATCGACGAGGTCGTCGCGCGCGCGGCACGCACCGGGCTGGACGTCACCTGCCGCTTCGACGGCGACCGCGACGGCGTACCCGCCCCTGCCGCGCACGTCGCCTGCCGAGTCGTGCAGGAGTCGCTGACCAACGCGCTCAAGCATGCGCCCGGCGCGGCAGTCCAGGTCCGAGTCTCCGGCGTCGACCGCACCCTCACCGTCTGCGTCGAGAACGGCCCGCGCAGCGGCCCGGCGGGCGTCGTACCGGCTGGGGCCGCGGACAGGGCCGGTGGGCGAGGCTTGATCGGGCTGCGCGAACGCATCCAGGACCTCAGCGGCCACCTCCGGACCGGCCCGACCGAGGGCGGGGGCTGGCTGGTGGAGGCCCACCTCCCGGCGCAAGGATGCGCTCAGGCCTCACCGGGTGAGGCCTGAGGTTCCGTCAACAGGGGCTGTCGGGTGGGGCGTCGTTCCAGTGCGTGGATGAGTGCCGCCGACGAGGGAGGCGGGCCGGAGGCCCGACGACTGAGGAGAAGGTGCTCAGGCGCGTGCTGGGGCGGCGCCCCGCCGACATCGCCCTGCTGACGGAACCTCCAAGCGCATCGTTGTCCGCAACGACCGCCCGATAGCCTGACCCCATGCCCCGCGTGCGCCCGATCACCCCGACCGAGCACCGCGAACACCTCGCGACGCTGCCGTCCGCCAGCTTCCTGCAGACCCCCGGGTGGGCGCAGGTGAAGAGCGAGTGGCGCAGCGAGTCGATCGGCTGGTTCGACGACTCCGGCAAGCAGGTCGGCGTCGCACTGGTGCTCTATCGCAAGCTCCCGAAGCTCAATCGCTACCTCGCCTATCTTCCCGAGGGACCGGTCATCGACTGGAGCTCCGACGACCTCGGCGACTGGCTGACCCCGATAGTGCAACACCTGAAGAAGCAGGGTGCGTTCGCGGTCCGGATCGGCCCTCCCGTCGTCACCCGCCGCTGGACGACGGCCCAGGTCAAGGACGGCATCGCCGATCCCGACGTACGCCTCCTCAGCCAGATCGCGCCCGCCGAGCGCACCGCCGCCGGCGCCCGTGTGGTCGCACAGTTGCACGAGCTCGGCTGGAAGCATCAAGGCGTCGAGGGCGGGTTCGCGGCCGGGCAGCCGCAGTTCGTCTTCCAGATCCCGCTGCGCGCCACGGACGGCACCCAGCTCAGCGAGGACGCCGTCCTCAAGGGCATGAACCAGCTCTGGCGCCGCAACATCAAGAAGGCCGCCAAGGAGGGCGTCGAGGTCACCCGCGGCACCCGTGCCGACCTCGCGTCCTTCCACGAGCTCTACGTCCACACCGCGCAACGCGACCACTTCACGCCGCGTCCGTTGCGCTACTTCGAGACCATGTACGACGCCCTGCAGGCCGACAGCGATGAGCGGTTCACCCTCTGGCTGGCCCGCCACGACGGCGACCTGGTCGCCTCGACCATCGCGATCCGGGTCGGCGAGCACGCGTGGTACTCCTACGGCGCCTCCTCCACCGAGAAGCGTGAGGTCCGTGGCTCCAACGCGATCCAGTGGGCGATGATCCGCGACGCGATCGCCGCCGGTGCGGCCGTCTACGACCTGCGCGGCATCACCGAGACCCTCGACGCCGACGACCCGCACGTCGGCCTGATCCAGTTCAAGGTCGGCACCGGCGGCGAGGCGGTCGAGTACGCCGGCGAGTGGGACCTTCCCGTCAACCGGGCGCTCTACAAGGCGTTCCAGGTCTACCTGGCGAGGCGGGGGTGATCGGCGTGGCGTCGTACCTGACGATTCTGTCGTCCACGGCCGCCGTTCACGACAGATTCGTCAGGTGCGATGGGAGCGACCGATGACCCTCACCCTCACCGTCGACGGACCACGCTGGCGCACCCACCTCGAGAAGGTCGCCAGCACCCAGCCGGGGATCGTGCCGGTGGCCAAGGGCAGCGGCTACGGCTTCACGCTCGCGCGCCTGGCCCGCAAGGCGCAGTGGCTGGCCGAGCGCGGGCACGACGTGCGCACCCTCGCCGTCGGCACGTACGACGAGCTGCCCGAGGTCGTGCAGCGCTGGCACGGCGACCTGCTGGTGCTGACTCCGTGGCGGCCCTGGGTCCCGCTGCCCGATGACACCCGCACGAAGAACAGGCTGATCCACACGATCAGCCGCGTCCAGGACCTGCGCGACCTGCTGCACGCCGATCCGACCGCTCGGGTGGTGCTCGAGCGGATGACGTCGATGCGCCGCCACGGCATGGCCGCGCGCGCGCTGTGGGAGGCGGGCGACCTGCTGCGCAAGCACCCCGGCGCCCGGGTCGAGGGCCTGGCCCTGCACCTCCCCCTCGGTCAGGGCACGCACCTGGGCGAGGTGACCCGTTTGGTCAACGACTACGTCGCCGCCGAGATCCCGTCCCGCGGCACCTCCCAGGACCGGGCGGCGCAGATCTGGGTCAGTCACCTCACGGACGGGGAGCTGGCCACCCTGCGCAGCCAGTACGCCGACTTCACGATCCGCCCGCGGATCGGCACGGGCCTGTGGCTCGGCGACCGCGGCGCGCTCAGCGTGACGGCGACCGTCCTCGACGTGCATCCGGTCGAGCGGGGCGACGCCTTCGGCTATCGCGGCCGCACCGCGCCCAAGTCCGGTCACGTGCTCGTCGTCAGCGGCGGCACCGCCCACGGCATCGGCCTCGAGGCCCCCACCGGCGAGCACTCGATCAAGGCACGGGCAGCGACCCTGGCACGCGGTGGCCTGGACGCCGTCGGTTTCGTGCGCTCGCCGTACGCCATCGACAACAAGCAGCGGCTCTTCGCCGAGCCCCCGCACATGCAGGCATCCATGCTCTTCGTCCCGCACGGCGCGCGGGTGCCGGAGGTCGGCGAGGACGTCGACGTCCGGGTTCGCTACACCGCCACCGCGTTCGACCGGGTGGTCGTCACCGGCTGAACCGCGGCCACGGGGTCGTGGGCGGGGCGGTACATGTCCCGCACGATCACTGCCGCCAGGTAGAGCTCGCCGAGGACGCGCACCGCGATGCCGACCCAGTAGAAGCCGGCGTCGCCACCGCCCGCGGGGGCAAGGTAGCCACCGAGGTACCACCACACCGTGCAGAAGTAGAAGACCTCGCACGCCTGCCACACGATCTGGTCACGCCAGCGCGGGCGGGCGAGGACGGCCAGCGGCAACAACCACAACACGTACTGCGGTGAGTAGACCTTGTTGACGAGCAGGAAGCCGACCACGATCAGGTAGCCGAGCTGGGCGAGGCGCGGCGACACCCCGGCCCGTCGTCCGGCCGTCATCCCGATCACGAACACGCCGACGCACCAGGCGCCGAACAGCCCCCACGACCAGACGTTGATCGTGTGCGCGGAGAACCCGAAGTCCCCGGCCTGGTCGATCAGCATCCACACCGACCCCAGGTCAGCATGACGCTCCGCGTTGAACGACCAGAACACCTGCCACTCCTCCCGACCGGAGAGGTACGCCGGCAGGTTGGCGACCACCCACGCCACCGCCGCGAACACGACCGCCAGGGCGAACCGCCCCAGGTCGCGCCGGGTCCGGCGGCGCAGGCAGATGATCAGCAGTCCGCCGAGCAGGAACAGCGGATAGAGCTTGGTGGCGGTGCCGAGGCCGATCAGCACGCCGGTCAGCACGGGACGGTCCCGCGACCACGCCCACAACGCCGCAGCCACCAGCACGACGGCGAGCAGGTCCCAGTTGATCAGCCCGGTGAGCAACAGGGCGGGGGAGAGAGCGAAGGCGGCCGCGTCCCAGGGGCGGCGGGGGTTGACCCGCGCCATCAACCACACGGACAGCAGAGCGAGCGCGCCGAAGCCGACGGCGTTGACGAGCAGGAAGATGCTCTGTTCGTCAACGACCTGCGGGTCGGCGTACAGCTTGTCGACACCGACGTCCGCACGCGCCTCGACGTCGGGCGAGCCGTTCAGCCAGTGGGTGATCCAGGAGGTTCCCCAGGCCCAGTAGGAGATCCCGACGGGATACTCCATGACGTCATAGCGGGCGCGGACCTGCTCGTCGTCGGTGTAAGGCCAGGCGTGCTCGGCCATCCCGCGGGGGACATAGAGCGGCTTCAGGTCCGTGTAGCACATGTGGGAGTAGACCCAGTTCTGGTCGTGTCCCTGCGCCAGTGAGCACGGCGCCTTCTGCACCAGCCCGGCCGCGAACACCACCGCCGTCAGCAGCAACAGCACGCGCGTCGGCGTCCACCAGCGGTGACCCGCCGCCCGCGTGCCCATCGGGCCGCCGACGACCTCGCTCAGCGCCGTGACGACGCCGTCGTCACGGGTGGGGTGAACGTGGCCCACGGATCAGCGGGTACGCCGACGGCCGGCGCGCACCCGCGGCTTGTTGGGGTTGCCACCCAGACCGCCCAGACCGCCGCCACCGGCGGTCGTCGGCGGACTGGTCGGCTGCGTGGGTTGGGTGGGCTGCGTCGGCTGCGTCGGGACGTCCGTCGGCAGGGGCGGCGGCTCGACCGGCGGAGGCGTCGGCTCGACCGGCGGAGCCTCCGTCGTCTTGGTCTCCTTGGGCTTCTTGGTCTTCTTCGGCGGCGGGGGCGGCGGCGGGACGTACTCGTGGCCCTTGTCGGGGGCCTCGCCCTTGACGTAGGCGGGCGGCGGCAGGTCCTCGATCGGGTCGCCGTCGAGAGCCTTCTTCATCACGGCCGTCCAGGTCGCGGTGGGATAGGCACCACCGAAGTAGGACGGCAGCCAGCCCTTGAGCTGCTCGTTGCCCTTGCCGCGCACGTACATGACCGCCGTCGCGAGCTGCGGGGTGTAGCCCACGAACCACGCCGAGGAGACCTCGTCGTTGCCGTTGGTCGCCGTACCGGTCTTACCGCCGGCGGGCCGGCCGAGGGCGCGGGCCGCCGTACCGGAGCCCGAGTTGACGACGGTCTGCAGGGCATAGCCGACGTCGTCGGAGATGCCCTCGGTCAGCGCCTCGTGCGTGGTGACGGTGTGGTTGAACCGAACAACACCGTCGCGGTCGACGACCTTCTCGATGATGTAGGCGTCGGCGGCGACGCCGCGGTTGGCGATCGTGGCGTAGCCGTTGGCCATGTTGATCGGGCTCACCGTCTGGGAGCCGAGGCCGACACCGGTGACCTCCTGCAGACCGGGCGTGCTGGTCGGGATTCCGTACGGCGGCTTGGCGGCCTTCTCCGGCGGGATCCCCATCGCGTTGGCGGTGTCGATGATCTGCTTCGGGCCGTCGGGCATGGCCAGCGTCATGTCGATGTAGGCGGTGTTGATCGAGTCCTCGGTCGCCTTGATCAGGTTGACCCGGCCATAGCTGTGGTTGCCCTGGTTCTCGACCTTGCCCCCGCCCGGGAGGTCGTAGGGCGAGTTGCCGTCGAAGGTGTCCTTCAGCTCGAAGCCGGACTGGATGCCGGCGGCGAGCGCGAACGGCTTGAACGTCGAGCCGGCCTGGCCTCCCGAGACCGCCCAGTTGAGCTGGGACTTCAAGAAGTCCTGGCCACCGTAGAAACCGCGCACCGCGCCCGTTCCGGGCTCGACCGAGGCGACCCCGATGTGCAGGTCCTTGTCGCTGAAGCCCTGCGGCCGCGCCTCCGCGACCCCGTCGGCCGCCGCTGTCATGGCCTTCTTGGTGAAGGTCGTGGTCACCTTGAGGCCACCACCGTCGATCTCCTGGTCGCTGAACCCGAGGGCATGCAGTTGCTTGCGCACCATCGTGAGCGCGTGCCCGCGCTGCCCGGCGTACTGCTCGGTCCGCTTGATCTCCGGGAACTTCGGCAGTCCGTCCTGGAGCGCGGCGTCGGCCTCGGTCGAGTCGACGGTGCCCATGTCGACCATGTTCTTGATGATCCGGTTGTAGCGCCCGAGCAGGCGGGCCTGGGCGTTCTCGCCGTTCTGCGGATCGTAGAGGCTCGGGTTGTTGAGGACCGCCGCGAGCACCACGGACTGCTTGAGGTTGAGGTTCTTGGCGTTCTTGTTGAAGTACGCCTGGGAGGCCGCCTGGATGCCGTAGGCGCCGCGACCGAAGTAGATGGTGTTGAGGTAGCCCTCGAGGACGTCCTGCTTGCTCAGCTGGTTCTTGACCTTGAGCGAGAGGATCGCTTCCTTGATCTTCCGCTTCCAGGTGCGCTCCTGGGAGAGGTAGAGGATCTTGACGTACTGCTGGGTGATCGTCGACGCGCCCTGGGTGGCGTTGCCCTGGGCGTTGCTGAAGGCCGCGCGCAGGATGCCCTTCGGGTCGATGCCGTTGTCGGTCCAGAAGCTCTGGTTCTCGGCCGCGACGACAGCGTCCTTCACGAACTGCGGCATCTTGTCGTAGTCGATCGACTCCCGCTTCTGCACCGCGAACTGGCCGAGCCTGGCCTTGCCGTCGGAGTAGTAGACCTGGGTGGTCTCGGTGAGGAACTCGTCGTTCGGCTTGGGGATGTCGATCGTGCGGTAGGCGATGAAGAGCGCACCCAGCCCGACCAGCATCGAGACGACCCCGGCGATCAACGCCCAGATCGTGTAGCGCTTGAGTCGCTGCTTCCAGGTGCGCGGCGTGCGGTCCTTGGAGCGCTTGTTGCCGCGCCCACCTGACGTCGCCGTCTTCCTTTTTCCTCCAACCACGGTGGACAGAGTACGGCGCCCCGGGTGGCCGACCGATTCCATGACCTCTTCCACCACTGATTCCGAGCCTGATGCCGCGACCGGTCGGCGTACCCGTTCGACACTCCCGATCCATCAGAAGTTCACGTCTCGCGGATATATCGCTACGATAGGTCGCATGGCACGGCGCGGGGACACCATCGAGCTCGCAGTCCTCGGACTGCTGCACGAGGGACCCATGCACGGCTACGAGTTGCGCAAGCGACTCAACCTGATGCTGGGCTGGGGCCGCCTGCTCTCCTACGGCTCCCTCTATCCGGCGCTCAAGAAGATGCTGCGCGGCAACCTCATCGAGGAGACCGTGCCGTCGGGTCCGCAGAACCGGCGCCAGCGCATCGTCTACAAGGTGACCGACCTCGGCACGGAGGAGTTCCAGCGTCTGATGTCGGAGGTGGGTCCGACCGCGTGGGAGGACGACAACTTCGACATCCGGTTCCGGTTCTTCTCCTCCACCGACATGGAGATCCGGATGCGCGTCCTCGAAGGACGACGCTCCCGCCTCCAGGAGCGTCTCGACCGGGTCCAGCGCGAGCTGGCGATGACCCAGGCCGAGGCGGATCGGTACGCCGCGGAGCTCCAACGCCACGGCGTGGAGTCGGTCGAGCGTGAGGTGCGATGGCTCTCCGAGCTCATCAACGCCGAGCGCAATGGTCAGAGCAACATGCACAACCAGGCAGCATCCGGGCCGGAGACCTCGACGTCAGCAGCTCCCACTGCGCCGTCGGCGCCGTCCTGATCGGCCCCCATCCAAGGCGCCGACCAGGCACCGAAGCATTCACGAGATGTCAGAGAAGTAAGGAAGGAAACCCCATGGGTTCGGTTCGAGTAGCGATCGCGGGCGTCGGCAACTGCGCCACGTCCCTCATCCAGGGTGTGCATTACTACCGGGACGCCGAGGCTTCGAGCACCGTTCCGGGCCTCATGCACGTCCAGTTCGGCGACTACCACGTCGGTGACGTCGAGTTCGTCGCGGCCTTCGACGTCGACGACCTCAAGGTCGGCAAGGACCTCTCCGAGGCCATCAACGCCTCGCAGAACAACACCATCAAGATCGCCGACGTCCCCACCATGGGCGTCGAGGTCCAGCGTGGCCCGACCCTCGACGGTCTGGGCAAGTACTACAAGCTCACCATCGACGAGTCCGGTGCCGAGCCGGTCGACGTCGTCCAGGCCCTCAAGGACGCCCAGGTCGACGTCCTCGTCTCCTACCTCCCCGTGGGGTCGGAGGAGGCCGACAAGTTCTACGCCCAGTGCGCGATCGACGCCGGCGTGGCCTTCGTCAACGCCCTGCCCGTCTTCATCGCCTCCGACCCGGTCTGGGCCAAGAAGTTCGAGGACGCCGGCGTCCCGATCGTCGGCGACGACATCAAGTCGCAGGTCGGCGCCACCATCACGCACCGCGTGATGGCCAAGCTGTTCGAGGACCGTGGCGTCACGCTGGACCGCACCTACCAGCTCAACGTCGGCGGCAACATGGACTTCAAGAACATGCTCGAGCGCGAGCGTCTGGAGTCCAAGAAGGTCTCCAAGACCCAGGCCGTCACCTCCAACCTGACCGGCCCGCTGGCCGACAAGATCGAGGACAAGAACGTCCACATCGGCCCGTCCGACTACGTCGCCTGGCTCGACGACCGCAAGTGGGCCTATGTCCGCCTCGAGGGTCGTGCCTTCGGTGACGTCCCGCTCAACCTCGAATACAAGCTCGAGGTCTGGGACTCCCCGAACTCCGCCGGCATCATCATCGACGCCGTCCGCGCCGCCAAGATCGCCAAGGACCGCGGTGTCGGTGGCCCGATCATCCCCGCCTCGGCGTACCTCATGAAGAGCCCGCCGGTCCAGATCGAGGACACCGAAGGTCGCGCGCAGCTCGAGGCCTTCATCAAGGGCGTCTGACGCTCGGAGGTCGAGGAGGTCGCGCAGCGACCGTCACGAGACCCCGTACGACGGCTCCGGCCCGGCTCGCACTCCGCGAGCCGGGCCGCTGCCATTTCGGAGGTCGAGGAGGTTGCGCAGCGACCGTCAAGAGACCCCGGACCGATGACCGCGGCCGGTCAGCAGTTGTGAGGCGGCTGGAACTGGAGGCGCGACCAGACGGTCCGGTGGTCGGAGACGGCCGAGAGCAGGACCTCGGCCTGCAGGGGCGTGAACCAGCGGTCGTGGAAGAGGAAGTCGATCCGGCTGCCCGGCCGATCGGCCGGCACGGTGGCGCCCTTGCCCTTCCCGATCGCCCACACGTCGCCGAGGCCGGAGGCCTTGATGATCTTCACCGGGCCGCCGGCCGGACTGGTGTTGAGGTCGCCGCCGAGCAGCTTGGGAAGCTTGTCGGCCGCCAGGATGCTGACCACGGCCTGGGCCTGCTCGCGGCGGGCGGTGCGGGAGCGGTGGTCGAAGTGGGTGGCATAGACGGAGATCGGTACGCCGCCCACGTCCAACTGTGCGTGCAACAGGCCGCGGACCTCGGCGCCGTCGGCCTTGGGCAGGTGGATGTTGGTGGACCCGGCGATCGGGAAGCGGGTCAGGATCGCGTTGCCACGCGGGCCGGCGCCCGTGTTGCGGGAGTTGCCACCGTAGACATGGTTGAGACCGGTCTTCTGGGCGAGCACGGCGGCCTCGTCGAGGTTGCCGCTGACCGGGCGCCCCTTGTCGACCTCCTGGAGCAGCACGATGTCGGGCTTCCAGGTGCGGATCTCCTGGGCGATCCGGTCGAGCTGGAGGCGGCCGCGGTGATCGATGCCGAAGTGGATGTTGAACGTCTGCACGGTCAGCTGCATCGGGGCCGGGGGGATGCAGGTCGGCAGGGTCGGGAGCCCGGTCGGCGGGACGGGCAGCGTCGGGGTCGGGGGCAACGGCTCGGTCCGGCTGGGGGTGAACCCCGAGGACGGGGGAGCCGGGACGGTCGCAGACGGTGAGCCGGAGGGCCGGCCTCCCGGCGTACCGCTGGGGTCGAGGAAGAGCAGGACGGCACCCACCGCGACGAGCACGACGAGGGCGACAGCGAGGGTGGCGATCTGGGACGCGCGGCTCGTCACGCGCCCATTGAACCCGTCGACCCCCGCCGGTCAGGCCGGCGGGGGTCGATCAGGAGGCGGAAGCAGAGGGCTCAGGCCTCGGCGTCGGCCTTGATCCGCTCGAGCGTCTGGCGGATGCCACGACGCAGCTCGTCGGTGAAGCCTTCCTGGCCACCGAGCACGACCTTGGTCAGGAACATCGAGAGGCCCGAGACGCCCTCGGGGGTCTCACGGCGCTCGGTGAGCTTCGTGCCACCGTCGGCGGTCGGCTGGAGTTCGAAGGACCAGATGGTGCGGTTCTCGCGGATCTTGAACGCGAAGTCACCGGCGCTGGTGGCGGTCGGCGGCTGGAAGCGAACGACCTTGCCACCGGTCGGCCAGCGCTTGATGCCCTGCTTGTTGAGGTTGCTGAAGGTCGCACCCTGCTTGACGACGCCACCCTTGACGGTCGACTTCACGACCTGCGGGCTCCACTTGGCCATCGCGGGGATGTCGGTCACCAGCGCCCACACCTTCTCGGCGGGTGCGGCGATCTCGAT
>JASLDK010000121.1 GCA_030145945.1 Nocardioides sp. | reverse complement strand
ACGCCCTCGACGCCCCGCTGGAGACCCTCTTCCGGATGGAGCTCGCGCCCGCCGCGGTGTCGGTGCTGGGGTTCTTCGCCGATCCGCAGACAGGTGAGCAGAAGGGTGCGATGCGCTTCTTCAACGCCCTCGCTCCCGGTCGCAGGACCCTGCGCGACACCGGCCGCTGGTGATCTGACAGCAAGGCATCAAAGATGATGCTAGGCTGTCATCATGCGCACGACCGTCACGCTCGACCCCGACGCAGAGCAGATCATCCGTGAGCGGATGGAGTCGAAGGGCGTGTCTTTCAAACAGGCGCTCAATGACGCGATCCGGGACGGAACCGAGGGCCGGGTGGACTTCATGTTCCGACAGGTGACGGTCGACCTGGGGGCGCCGATGGTCGACCTGACCAAGGCCAACCAGCTCGCCGCCGACCTCGAGAACGTCGAGCTTGTCGCGAAGATGCGGGCCGGCAGGTGAAGCTCGTCGACACCAATGTCTTGTTGTACGCCGTCAACGAGTCGGCATCCCAACACGACATCGCCCGCCGCTGGATGGAGTCCGCACTCTCGGGCGGTGCACCCGTCGGCTTCGCCTGGCTGGCTCTGACCGGATTCGTCAGGATCGCCACTCACCCGTCGATCCTCCCATCGCCCCTTTCGACCGACTCGGCGATGGACCTCGTCGATGCCTGGCTGGCGCCTCCATCTGCCAGGGTCCTCCAACCCGGCCCACAGCACGCGATCTTTCTTCGACAGATGCTTGCTGCGAACGACACGGGCGGCAACCTCGTCAACGATGCCCACCTGGCGGCGCTCGCCGCCGAGCACAGAGCGACGGTCGTGACCTTCGACGGCGACTTCGCTCGATTCCCCGGGGTCCGCTGGGAGCGTCCCGGGCTGAGCTGACGGCCGCCGTCGTAGCTCGCTGACCACCACGTCGAGCTGGGTGCCGGCCTTGCCCGACTCGCCGATCTCCACTGTCCAGCCGAGTCGACCGAGCACCTCGGCCAGCGCCTTCGGGGTCCGTGGATCGGCGCCGTCCTCCAACAGGGCGCGGACGATACGTCCCTTCGTCGCCTTGTTGAAGTGGCTGACCACCTTGCGCGTGCCGTTGTGCTCGTGCAGGACGCGCACCGTGGCGACCCGGCGAGCCAGGTCAGGGCCGGGCTTCCAGAAGTTCGCATACATCCCCGAGCGCAGGTCGACCAGCAGCCCGCGGCCCAGTGCCTCGGTCATGACCGGCGACAATGCCTCGCGCCAGACGGCGGCCACCGGGCCGAGCCCGGGCAGGGAGGCGTCGCCCGAGAGACGGTATGCCGGGATGCGGTCGCCGAACCGGACCATCCCGAACAGGCTCGACGCCACGGCGACGCGGGAGGTCGCCCGTCGCTTGGCCGCGGCCGAGAGGCTCGCCACGTCGAGCGCGTCGTAGAGGACTCCGGTGTAGATCCGGTCGGCGCGCGCGGTCGGGGCCCGGGGGAGGTCGGCGTTGCGCGCCACCAGGTCGGCCTGACCGGGGGACAGTCCCAACACCTCGGTCGCCTTCGTCGGATCCTCGCGGCACAGCGTGACCAGGGCTTCGAGCACCTCACTGCGCGCAGTCGTCAGGTCGGGCATCGAGAGGGTGGCGAGATCCAGCGAGTTGCCCCGCCGGGGCTCGGTCTTGCCCTCGCTCGGAGGCAGCAGGATCAGCACGGCCGCAAGGATAGGGTCTGAGCATGCCCAGCAATCTGGTGGTCAGGGTCAAGGCAAGCTCTCCGCAGATCCAGGCCGGTCTCGAGGCCATCGCCGCCGAGCTCGATCTTCCCGGTGACTTCTCACCCGAGGTGACGGCCGCCGCGCAGAAGGCGGCTGCGGCCGTCGTACTCCCTGATCTCGACCGGACCGACCTGCCCTTCATCACCATCGACCCTGCCGGATCTATGGATCTCGACCAGGCCGTCCACATCGAGCGGGCAGGCGAGGGCTTCGTCGTCCACTACGCGATCGCCGACGTCGCCGCCTTCGTGAAACCCGGTGACCCGGTCGACGTCGAGGCCAACAAGCGGGGCGAGACGCTGTACGGCGCGGGCACCCGGATCCCGCTGCACCCGCCGGCCCTCTCGGAGGCTGCTGCCTCCTTGCTTCCCGAGCAGGTCCGACCGGCGCTGCTGTGGACGATCGAGCTCGACGCCTCGGGTGCCCAGACCTCGGTCCGGGTCGAGCGAGCACAGGTTCGGTCGACGGCACGCTGGTCGTACGTCGACGCACAGGCCGCCCTGGACAAGGGCGATGCCGGCGAGGTCCTCGAGCTCCTGCGCGAGGTCGGACAGCTGCGGGAGCAGCAGGAGATCGCCCGCGACGGCATCTCCCTGCCCCTGCCTGAGCAGGAGGTCGAGGAGACCGACGGCTCCTTCCGGCTGACCTTCCGCGAACAGTCGCCGGTGGAGCTGTGGAACGCCCAGATCTCCCTGCTGACCGGCATGGGTGCGGCATCGCTGATGGTGGGAGCCAAGGTCGGGATGCTGCGCACCCTGCCGCCTGCCGACCCTCGTGACGTCGCCCGGCTGCGCCGGGTGGCGAAGGGCCTCGGCATCGCCTGGCCCCAGGACCTGGGCTATCCCGCCTTCGTCCGCTCCCTGGACCCGTCGCTGGCCAAGCACCAGGCGATGGTCGTCGCCTGCACCCGGCTGCTGCGCGGCAGCGGGTATGCCGCCTTCGACGGCGAGCTCCCCGACCAGACCCGGCACAGTGCGATCGCCGCCGAATATGCCCATGTCACGGCTCCACTGCGCCGCCTGGGGGACAGGTACGCCGGAGAGGTGTGTCTCGCGATCTGCGCCGGGACCCCCGTCCCGGACTGGGCGATCGCGGCTCTGCCGGGCCTGCCGAAGGTGCTGCAGGCCTCCGCCCATCGCGCCAATGCCTTCGAGCGGGCTGTGCTGGACCTGATCGAGGCGGCCGTGTTGGCAGACCGGGTCGGGCAGCAGTTCGACGCCGTCGTCACCAGCGTCCGCGACGGCGATGCGACCTCGGGCGTCGTCATGCTCGCGGAGGTCGGCGTCGAGGCGCCGGTCACCTCGGCCACGCCGCTGCCGCTGGGCGAGCAGGTGCAGGTCAGCCTTGCCACCTCCGACATCGCGGCCCGCAAGGTCGCCTTCACCCTCCCGTGAGCCAGCCCGTGACGCCGCCCGGCCGGGTCCTGGTGACGGGCGGGGTGCGCTCCGGGAAGTCCCGTCACGCCGAGGATCTCTTGAAGGACGCCGACACGGTCACCTACGTCGCCGCCGGACCGAGGTATGACGACGCCGACTGGGCGGCGCGGATCGCGGTCCATCGTTCCCGCCGCCCCACCGCGTGGGAGACCGTGGAGACCCAGGGCGTCGCCGACGTGATCCGGGCGGCGAACGGACCCGTTCTCGTCGACTGCCTCGGAACCTGGCTCACCGCGGTCATCGACGAGGCGGACGTGTGGGAGGCGCCTCAACCTGAGGTGGAGGCATGCGTCCACACGCACCTCGACCTGGTGGCGGCAGCCGTGAGGGCAGCCACCGAGCCGGTCGTCCTGGTGACGAACGAGGTCGGCCACGGCGTCGTACCCGACCATCGTTCGGGGCGTCTGTTCCGCGACCTGCTGGGCACCATCAACCAACGCGTCGCCGAGGTGTGCGACGAGGTGA
>JASLDK010000386.1 GCA_030145945.1 Nocardioides sp. | reverse complement strand
CTCGAGCACACGATCGCCAACGTCAACGTCGCGATCGAGAACCTGTCCGCCTCGGAGTCGCGCATCCGGGACACCGACATGGCCTCCGAGATGATGAACTTCACCAGGAGTCAGATCCTGTCGCAGGCAGGTACGTCGATGTTGGCCCAGGCCAACTCGGCTCCGCAGGGCGTGCTCAGCCTCCTGCGCGGCTGACGAGACACGCAGACACGCCTCGGGCGCCGGCGGACCCCCCTTCCCGGGTTCCGCCGGCGCCTTCGGTGGTTCACCCCGACGTTCCTGAGGAGCATCCATGGCATCGGCAAGCATCAGCGGACTCTCGAGCGGCCTCAACACCGCCGCGATCATCGACCAGTTCATGCAGCTGGAAGGCACGACGCAGGCGAAGCTGAAGACCCAGGTCACCAGCCAGAAGGCCCAGGTGACCGCTCTTCAGGGCGTCAACTCCAAGCTCTCGGCGCTGGTGACCTCGGCTGCCGCGCTCGGATCCGCGAGCCTCACCAGTGCCTCGACCAGCGTCTGGTCGACGCTGAAGGCGACGTCGTCATCGAGCGCCGTCTCCGTGGTCGCGCGCAGCACGGCCGCCCCGGCGACGGTCTCGGTCGGAGTCACCCAGACGGCGCTCAGTCACCGCCTCGCGTTCAGCGACGCAACCGGACTGACCACGGTTGGCGGCGTACCGACGTCGGTGACCCTCGCCAAGGGGTCGGCCACCGTCGACATCACCTCGGACGGAACCCTCGGCGGACTCGTCAACTCGATCAACGCCGCTGATGCCGGGGTCCGCGCCTCCGCGGTCAAGGTCGCCGACGGCTCCTATCGCATGCTGGTCGAGTCGACCTCCACCGGCGCAGGCCAGGCCTTCACCCTGACCGAGACCGCCACCGGGACCGCGATCCTCGGAGGTCCCGAAGCGGCGCTCACCCAGACCGGCCGCGACGCGATCGCCACGATCGGCGGCATCAGCGTGACGTCCGCGAGCAACACGTTCACCGACGTGCTCGCCGGCGTCGACATCACCCTGTCCAGCGATGCGACGGCCGGTTCGACCGCGGAGATCACGATCGCTCGCGACGCAGCCTCCCGTGCCAGTGCCACCAGGGACTTCGTCGACGCGGTCAACGGCACCCTGGCCCTGATGGCATCGGTCGGCGACGCGAAGACCGGCTCGCTCCCCTCCAACAGCGCGCTCCGCAGCGTGGCGTCGTCGCTGACCTCGGCGATCTATCCGCCCAATGGCACCAGCTTGGCGTCGATCGGCATCCAGACCGACCGGTTCGGCAAGATCACCTTCGACCAGGAGAAGTTCGCGACCGCCTTCGCGGCCGATCCGAGTGCCACTCAAGCGGCATTCTCCGCCTTTGCCGACCGGATCAACGCTGCCGCGAAGACCGCATCGGACGCGAGCACCGGAACGATCACGACTGCCATCAAGGGGCGCAACGACAACATCAATCGGCTCAACCAGTCCATCAGTGCCTGGGACGACCGCCTCGCCTTGCGACGCACCACGCTGGAGCGCCAGTTCAGCGCACTCGAGGTGGCGATGAGCAAGATGCAGGGTCAGTCGAGTTGGTTGGCCGGGCAACTGGCTGCGCTGGACAAGTGAGCCTTCTTCGTCGCGCGATCGCGGCTCCACGCTGAGTCCTCAGAATCGCGGCCCCGCGGCCGATGGGGAAGGCATCCAACCTCGTCTGTCGTGAAGGAGTCGTCATGCAGGGCAGTGCAGCGCGTACGGCGTACGTCGGGAACGCGATCGCGACGGCCAGCCCGGCCCGTCTCCTGGTGATGCTGTGTGACCGCCTGGTCCTCGATGTCGAGCGCGGGGCCCGCGCGCAGATCGAGGGAGATCGCGTCCAGGCCCACAACCAGCTCGTCCACGCCCAGGCGATCGTGACCGAGCTGCGCTCGTCCCTGCGTCCCGACGGGTGGCGTGGTGGCGCCGAGTTGGCAGCGCTCTACGAATACCTCGGCCGTCGCCTGGTCGAGGCCAATGTCGGCAACGACCGCCGCGCAACGGCGGAATCGCTCGGCCTGTGCCGGTCGATCCGCGACACCTGGCGGGACGCAGCCATGCTGGCGGCCGGCCTCGCCGAGGGGGCATGAGCGATGCGCATCTTCGCCTGGACCGGCACGCAGTACGAATCTGGCGTCGGGACCCTGCGCTATCGGATCACCACACCGTTGCGCGAGGCCGAGCACCAGGGCCTGGCCCGGTGGCGCTTCGGCGCCAACATGTTCCCGGATGTGGCAATGGTGCACGACGTGCTCGTGGGTCAACTGCTCATCCAGGACGAGGCCGCCGACATCTGGGAGACCCTCAGCAAGGTCGATCATGGTCCGCTGCTGGTCACCGAGTTCGACGACGACCTGGTCAACATCCGCGACGACAATCCGTTCTTCTCCCAGATCGGGATGTCCCACGAGCGGTTCCTGACCCAGAGCGTGCCGGCCGCCAAGCGGGCCCTGGCCGTCTCGGATCTGGTGACCGTCTCGGTACCCCATCTGGCCGCACAGTTCCGTGAGCACACCGACGCGCCGATCGTGGTCCTGCCGAACACCGTCGACGAAGTCCTGCTGGAGATCCCGCAGCGGCCACGCGCCAAGGGGGAACGTCTGCGGGTCGGCTGGAGCGGGAGCGCAACCCACGACATCGACATGCGTCAGAATGCGGACGGCATCCGCTACGGCCTGCGCAGGACCGGTGCCCAACTGGTCCTGATGGGCGCCGACTACCGCCCCCTCCTGCGCCAGCAGGACACCGAGTTCTACACCTGGCAGAAGAAGATCGAGGACTACTACACGGTCGTCTCGACCTTCCATGTGGCGCTGGCACCGCTCGCCGACGACATGTTCAACCGGTCGAAGAGCCCTTTGAAGGCGCTCGAGGCCTCGGCCATGGGCATCCCCGTGGTCGCCTCGGACGCCGGCCCCTACCGTGACTTCGTCAAGCACGGCGAGACCGGCTTCCTGTGCCGCACCGACGACGACTGGATGCGGGCCATCCGCGCACTCGACGCGGACGAGGAACTACGCCTCGCCATGGGTCTGGCGGCACGTGCACACGCGAGCACGTTCACGACCCAGCGGCGCGCGCCGGACTGGATCGAGACCTATCGGCAGGCGCTGATCCGCAAGCACGGTCCGGACTGGGCGCCGCTGCAGATCCCGGCCGCAGAGGACCTGGAGACCACCCAGTTGGTGGGCACCTGATGGGCCGACCCGAACCCGCGGAGCGTCCGACGTCCTGGACCGAGGCGCTCGACCGGCTCGAGGCGCATGCGGATCGTGCGGAGCAGGCCCTGGCCGGTGAGCCGGACGCCGGCAGCACGGCAGAGCCGTGGCTGCCGCCGACCGACCTCGGCCCGATGCCGAGCGACCTGGTCCCCCGGGCACGCATGTTGCTGGCCCGTCAACAACGACTGATGGCGGCGATCCCCGGCGTCCTCGCCGACAACCGCCGCCACCAGCAGGTCACCGACCGGGTGGGCCGGGCCACCGCGACCAACCCGTCGCCGGTCTACCTCGACGTCACGGCCTGAGCCGTCCCGATGCTCGTCGTACCCGGCATTCGGGTCGTGCATCCTGCGATCTCACGACCCAGATGCCGGGTGCGTGAGGGGTCAGGCAGCGCGGGAGCGGCGTACCGTCGCGACGATCCGGTCTGCGATCTGCTCCAACGGCAAGACGTCGTCGGCCAGTCCCGCGCCGGCGATCGCGCCGGGCATCCCCCACACGACGGACGACTCCTCGTCCTGGAC
>JASLDK010000335.1 GCA_030145945.1 Nocardioides sp. | reverse complement strand
CTCACTCCTTCTTCTTCCGTCGGCGATCGCGATGACTGTCGTCGCACCACGGGAGGCGGTCCGACCGGCCGCACTTGCACACCGCCACCACCGCTCTCTCGACCGGAGTGACCGTGCCGTCGATGCCGACCACCTCGTCGGCGCCGCGCACCAGGATCGGACCTCCGGGGCAGTCGGTCACGCTCACTCGCCGACTACTCACAGCGTCACCCCGCCGCTCGATCAGCGGATCCCGAGCGCCGCTCCCGCCAGCGGTCGAGCAGGACATCGCCGGCCATGCCGTCCACGGCCAGGCAGGCAAGAGCTCCGAAGACGACATCGGGAGCGAGGTCGGGCTCGTCGGCGACCAGCGCGCCGCAGATGCCGCGGATCGCGAGTTGCTCGTGCACGGCGTCGGCTTCGACGTGCTCGTCGTAGTAGGCCGCGACCGCCTCGGGCAGCCGGAGCCGTCGAGCGCCGCGTGCGATCCGTGAGCACGGCAGGGAGCTGGTCGCCTCGAAGGCGGCGAGATGCCCCATCGCCGCGCCGCGCAGACGGCGGTTGAGGGCGAACAGCGACATCAGGTTGACCGAGGCGAGGGTCGCGCCGCTGGCCTTCTCGACGTACGTCGTCAGGTCGGTCGGCATGTCGAGCGAGGACAGCGCCCGCGCGAACAGCGCCTGGTGCAGCCGGTCCGGTCGTCCGCCGCCGTACTCGTCGTACTGCAACTCGGCGAGGGCGACCTTGGCTGCTCCGCCGATGCGCGGCAGCACGAAGCTCTGCGGGTCGGACTCGCGCAGGTGGTAGACCGCGCGTTCGCCGAGGTAGGAGCAGAACTCGTCGCGAGTGGCGCGCCGGTTGAGGTGTTGGGCGACCTCTGAGGGGCCGGAGCGGACGGTCATCCTGATCAACGCGGCGATCACCTGCTCGGCGGGCGTGTCGCCGAGGTCGTCGAGGGCGGGAGCGTCGTCGGGCGCCTCGCTCACCAACTGTCGCAGGGCCTGCTCGAAGGTCCGCTCCAGAGCGACCCGGCTGACGATGATCAGGGGGTCCCACTCCGCGTGCGGATCGGCGACCTCGTCGAAGCCGCCGTAGTGGAGCTCGTAGAGGATCCACAGCGCCAGTTGGAGATCGCGGTCGACCAGCGGATAGGCGATGTCTCCCGTCGCCCTCGCCTCCGGTACGCCGTGAGGCCGCTGGGGCCGGTTGCGGAGGGCGTCCACCACGCCCTCGCTCAGGGGCCCGCAGGGTTCGGGGAGCCTCATCCGTTCCTCGTCCTTCCTTCCCACAGATCGCCCAGGATCAGGCGCAGCAGCAGTCGTCGTACGGTCAGCAACGTCAGGAGGTGCCCCCCTGTTGTGCGCGCCGGGCGGTGTTGGGGATAGTTCTCATCGCAGACGGTTCGTCCCACGGCGACCTCCTCGTGGTTGCTGGGGTACCCCCGACCGTCCGGCCGCATACGCAAGCACTGAATCACGCCACGGAGACAAGAGATGGGTCGAGGATTTCCCGGAGTTGACCCGGCCTCGCTGGCCGGCCACGTCGCGGTGGATGCCGCCCGCCAGACCGGACGTTTCGTCTTCCACGTCGACACCTTGCGGTGGGAGTGGGACGACGACGTCTACGCGATCCACGGTTATCGACCGGGCGAGGTCGAGCCGACCACCGAACTCGTGATGCGCCACAAGCACGAGTTGGACCGCGAGCTCGTCGAGCAGACCCTCGCCGAGGCGATCGGCGACGGAGCGCCCTTCAACGTCTACTACCGCATCCTCGTGCACGGCAAGGTCCGCAACGTCGTGCTGTGCGGTGAGGGGCAGTACGACGACGGTCGCACCAGCGGCACCGCGGACCGACTCGTCGGCTACTACCTCGACCTGACGCCCGAGCTCGAGGCCGAGACGTCGGCCGCGGCCGACGCTGCGGTGGCTGCCTCGGCGGCGTCGCGCGACACGATCGAGCAGGCCAAGGGCATCCTGATGCTGGGCTACGGCCTGGACGCGGAGGCCGCCTTCGCGATGATCAAGTGGTGGTCACGCAACCGCAACGTGAAGGTGCGGGAGGTCGCCGAGCGTCTGATCCAGGTGGCTCGGGAGGGGCATGTCAGCCACCCTGGACTGCGCCGGTTGCTGGACGCACTGCTCGACGACCTCACCGCCAGCCAGGCGGCTCGGGAAGGCCAGCCCGGCTGAGTCTCTCGTCGACTCAGATTCCGTCGTACCCGACTTCGCTCGGTGCACACGGGTAACACCCGTGGATGAGCGAGCAAGCATTTCCCACCCAACAGCAGACGCCCCCGGGTCTGACCGGGGAGATGAGCCCCCGACCCGACCACGGCGAGGAGTCCTACGTCGGTCACGGCCGGCTGGAGGGCCAGGTCGCGCTGATCACCGGCGGCGACTCCGGCATCGGCCGTGCGGTCGCGATCGCCTATGCCCGTGAGGGCGCGGACGTCGCGTTCACCTACCTGCCTCAGGAGCAACCCGACGCCGACGAGACGGCCGCTCTGGTCAGTGGTGCCGGCCGCCGGGTGCTCCCCCTCGCGCTGGACCTGCGCACCAGTCACGCCTGCGAGGAAGCGGTACGCCGTACGGTCGACGAGCTGGGCGCGCTCGACGTGCTGGTCAACAACGCCGGCTACCAGATGGCGCGCGACCACGCCGTCGACGACCTGAGCGACGAACGGATCGACCGCACCTTCAAGACCAACCTCTATGCCTTGATGTGGCTGGTCCGCGCCGCGGCCCCGCACGTGCGCAGGCGGCCCGGCTGCATCGTCAACAACGCCTCGATCCAGGCCTTCGAGCCTTCCGAGACGCTGCTCGACTATGCGGCCACGAAGGCTGCGATCAACAACCTGACCGTCAACCTGGCGGCCTCGCTCGGCAAGGACGGGGTCCGGGTCAACGCCGTGGCCCCGGGGCCGATCTGGACGCCGCTCCAGCCGGCCACCCAGGAGCCCGAGAAGGTCGAGCAGTTCGGCACCGACACCCCGCTCGGCCGCGCGGGACAGCCTGCCGAGGTCGCGCCGGCGTTCGTCTTCCTCGCCTCGCCCGCGGATGCGTCGTACGTCTCCGGGACCGTCCTCGGGGTGACCGGCGGAAAACCCGTGTTCTGATCCGACCCGCGGGTACCCCCCTGTCATGAACGACCGAACGGACCAGGACAGGCACCAGCGGAAGGGGCAGGTGTCCGAGGTGGGCAACCTCGCCGATGCCGGCGAGGTCGAGTCCCCGTCGGACGCGGTCGCCGGCCACCCGACCGATCGCGACGTGCAGGAGGGCAAGGCCGGCCCCAACGCCCGCACCGGCAACCAGGACGAGGAGGAGCGACGATGACGATCCCCGACCCCGAACGACCGGTGGCTCCCGACGAGCCGCCGGTCCCGGACGATCCGGACGTGCCGACCGACCCCGAGGCGCCGCTCGACGAACCGCTCGTCGAGGTCGACCCGGAACAGGACTACCCGCATGCCGGGGAGACGGAAGAGCAGTGAACACCGTGCCGGCCGGGACGCGGGAGGTACGCCGCGCGCCGAAGCAGATCACCCGCAACCTCAACGAGCTGCTTCAGGAGTTGCGGGTCATGCAGACCGGTGTGCAGATCCTCACGGGATTCCTGCTCACCGTGCCGTTCACGGACCGTTTCACCGCCCTCACCGCGATGCAGCAGCATCTCTACCTGGGCGTCCTGGTTCTCGCCGTGTTGACGACACTCGTCATCGTCGCGCCGGTCTGCTACCACCGGTTCCTGTTCCGGCACGGCGAACGCGACTGGATCGTGGCCGCAGCCCAACGCTGCGCTCTCGCCGGACTCGCCGGACTGGCCGCCGTCTCGACGGCGGTGATCCTGCTCGTGTTCGACATCGTGCTCGGCCTCCGGGCCGCCCTGATCGCCGCGGCGGCGGTCGCGCTCGCCTTCACCTTGACGTGGGCTGTGGTCCCCTGGAGGGGCCACACAAGGTGAAGAGCTCCGAGCGACCGACCGTCGTCGCGGTTCTCGCCGCCCTCGCCGTGCTGGTGGCTCTCGCGGGTTGTGGTGTGGTGAGCAAACCTGACGCGGCGACCTGGGACGACCAGGCCACGCAGGCGCTCACCGACGCCGGCAGCGAGGTCGCCACCGCGCGCCTCGCGCTCGAGTCGGCTCGCAAGGGACAGGCCTGGTCGGCGTACACGGTCGTCGTGGTGGCCAAGGCGGAGGAGGCGGTCGGCACGACGACCTCAGACCTCTCGCGCCTGCAGGTCCCGAGAGATCGCACCGGGGAAGCGGCGAAGGTCATCAAGATGCTGCGGGACGCGGCCGACCTCGTCGCCCAGGCACGTGCCCACGCCGTTGCGGGACGGTACGACGGCGGGTCGCTGATCGACCGGCTCGACAGCATGTCCCGACGACTTGAGGATGCACAGCCGTGAAGCGCTATTTCGGCGTCCTGCTGGGGATCCTCACCGCCATCGGTGGTTTCGTCGACATCGGCGACCTGGTCACCAACGCGCAGGTCGGCGCCCGGCTCGGCATGTCGCTGGCCTGGATCATCCCGGTCGGTGTCGTCGGCATCTGCGTGTTCGCGGAGATGTCGGGGCGGATCGCGGCGGTGAGCCGCCGCGCCACCTTCGACCTGGTGCGGGAGCGGCTGGGACCGCGCATGGGTTTCCTCAACCTGGTGGGCTCGATGCTCGTCACCTTGCTGACCTTCATCGCCGAGATCGGCGGTGTCGCGCTCGCCCTCCAGTTGGTGACCTCGTTGAACCACTTGTTGATCGTCCCGTTCGTCGCGGCGGCGGTGTGGATCGTGCTGTGGCGGGCGAAGTTCTCCTCGATCGAGAACGTGCTCGGCCTGATGGGACTGGCGTTGATCGCCTTCGCCGTCGCGTTGTGGCAACTCGGCCCCGACTGGGGCGAGCTCGCATCCCAGCTCTCGCCGGCACAGAAGCCGGCGGCGGAGAGTTGGGCGACGTACGCCTTCTTCGCGGTGGCCCTGTTCGGCGCGGCGATGACGCCGTACGAGGTGTTCTTCTTCTCCAGCGGCGGCGTCGAGGAACGCTGGACGGTCAAGGACATCGGAGTGATGCGCGCGAACGTCTTCATCGGCTTCCCCCTCGGCGGCCTGCTGTCGCTGGCGATCGCAGGTTGCGCCGCGACCGTTTTCCTGCCGGCCGGTGTCACGGTCGAGACGCTCGGTCAGGTCGCGATGCCGGTCGCCATCGGACTCGGCAAGGTCGGGCTTGCGATCGTGATCCTCGGGTTCTTCGCCGCCACCTTCGGCGCTGCCTGCGAGACCGGCCTGTCGACGGGCTACAGCCTGGCGCAGTACTTCGGCTTCCCGTGGGGCAAGTTCGTGCGACCGAAGGAGGCCGCGGGCTTCCACCTGATCCTGCTCATCGCAACGGCGGTCGCGGCAGGCGTGCTGTTGACCGGTGTCGATCCGGTGATGGTGACGGAGATGTCGGTGGTGTTCTCGGCGATCGCGCTGCCGTTGACCTATTTCCCGATTCTGGTCGTCGCCAACGACCCGGACTATCTGGGAGAACACGTGAACGGGCCGATCGCCAATGCGCTCGGGGTGTTCTACCTCGTCGTCATCGGGATCGCGGCGGTGGCGGCCATCCCGCTGATGATCATCACGTCCATGGGCCAGGGCTGAGCCCAGGGCCGGAGGAGAGGCAACGGATGGGCACCTTGGCCGAACGCAACGGGTACGACGTCGGGCTGCACCTGCTGGACCGGCAGGTCATCGGCTCCGATGACCGCCCGGTGGGCAAGGTCGACGACATCGAGTTGATCATCGAGGACGACGGCGGGCTGGTGCCGAGCGCGCTGCTGATGGGCCTGCCTGCCCTGTTGCCGCGCTTCGGCAGGCGCCTGGGTCGCGGCATGGCCCGTGCCCACCGGCTCGTCCGCGAGGCGGCTGCCGATCAGGAGCTGCCGCTGGTGGTCGACTTCGACCTCGTCGAGGAGGTGTCCAGCGACGTACGTCTCAGCGAACCCGCCCATGGTCTGCTGCATCGGATGGCGCACGAGCGCGCGGCGGATCCTCGTCGCTGTCGCGTGGGGGACCTGCTCGGGATGCCCGTCAGGTGCGGTGGCCTGCGCCGTCGTTCGAAGGTCCTCGACCTGAGGATGGTCGGCTCACCCGATGGGACCGGAGAGCATCGGGTCGTGGCGCTCCTGGTCGGTCCGGGCCGGCCCGGTGCCCTCTTCGGCTACGACCGGCGCAGCGATCCCGGCCCTGCCGCCGTGGCTGCCGTTGTCCACTGGTTGCACCGCCATGCCCGTGTTGTCGAGCTCGACGACAGTGTCGAGATCGACCGCGAGAGCGGTGAGGTGCGGATCGGTTCTGCGGCGTCGTTGCAGCCGCTGCGGCAATAGGCGGGAATCGGCGGAATCGGCGGAATCGGCCGAAGACTCAGACCCAGCGCGAGAACCAGATCCGGTCCAACCACTCACTGTGCGTGATCATCTGGTTGGTCCAGATCGGCCAGAACCACGCGAAGTTCACCAGGGTGAGGATCACGAACGCGCCGCTGACCACGACGCCGATGGTGCGCCTGGTCGAGGGGGCGCGGGAGGGCCCGATCAGGGTGCCGATGGTCAGGGTGAGCGCGATGACGACGAAGGGCAGGATCGCGATCGCGTAGAAGAGGAAGATCGGGCGGTCGTCGTACATCAGCCAGGGCAGCCACGTGGACAGTGCGCCGACGACGGCGAGGCCGAATCTCCAGTCCCGCGCGCCGATCCACATCACCAGGGCGAACATCAGCGCCAGCACCCCGCCCCACCACAGGACCGGCGTCGGCAGCAGCAGGACCTGCTTGATGCAGGTGCTGTCGGCGGGGGCGTCACAGCCGGGGGTGTCGGGGGAGATGTCGTTGGTGACGGCGACGCCGACCGGACGGTTGACGAGCAGCCAGCTCGACGGCTTCGACTGGTAGAAGTGCGTCGAGCAGTTCAAGAAGTGCGTGTGGAAGGTGTAGACGTCCTGGTGGTAGTACCAGAGCGAGCGCAGTGACTGCCACACCTCGCCCATGCCGGTCGCGTCCTTCTCCGTCGCGGTGGGCCACTTCTTCGACTTGTCGAGGTTGTCGGCGACGTAGTGCTCGTCGCCCGACTTGGCGTCCGAGCCGGTGTCCTTCGCGCAGTGCCCCTGGCCGGTGTACTGCCGGTACTGCGTCGAGCTGAGGTGCTCCTCGTACTCCTTCGCGTGCATCAACCACCCGCCCCAGGTGGCGATGTAGACCAGCAGTCCCACGACGACCAGGGAGAGGAACGCAGGGATACCGTCGAGGATCGCGCCCTTCAGCACGGCCTTGCGGATCCCGAGGGAGCGGCGCGCGCCGGCGCTCCACAGCCAGCACAGCACACCGAGCGCTGCGAGCGGGTACGCCGCCGTCCACTTGGTGCCGCAGGCCAGACCGAAGCACACGCCTGCTGCCACCAGCCAGGGCCGGAACAGGATCCGTGGACCCCATCCCGTCAGCGCGACGCCTTCGTCGGTCTGTCGGGCCCGCTTGGCGAGCTTGGCCCGGTGCCAGTCGCGGTCGGCGACCATGCAGGCCACGGCGCACAGCAGGAACAGGGCCAGGAAGATGTCGAGGAGCGCGAGCCGCGACAGCACGAAGTGCAGTCCGTCGAGCATCAGCAGCAGTCCGGCGATGCAGCCGAGCATCGTCGATCCCGTCATCCGGCGTACCAACCGACACATGACGAGCACCATCAACGCACCCGCGACAGCCGAGGCGATCCGCCAGCCGAACGGGTCCATCCCGAAGGCCTTCTCACCGAGCGCGATCAGCCACTTGCCGACATCGGGATGCACGGCGAGCGACGGATCGCCCGTCCACACCTTGTCCGTGTGTCCGGCGAGGATGTCGGCGTTGATGTCGGTCTTGGTGTTGCCGTCGACATCGGTCAGGTAGGTCTCGATGTAGCCGTTGTTGAGCAGCGACCACGCGTCCTTGGCGTAGTAGGTCTCGTCGAACGAGAAACGCCGCGGATTGCCCAACCCCACCAGTCGCAGCCCGAATGCCAACAGCGTCAACGCGATCGGACCGAGCCAGCCGACCAACCTCTCGCGACCGCTCAACCGCCGCAGTGGGTTGAGTGCCCGCTCCACCGCCAGCGGCACACGCTGTCCGAGCGCGGTGCGCGAGAGTCCGGTGACGGTCACAGGCGTCCACCCTACGCACTGGTCTGCAAGGATCGGGACGTGAGTGGAGTCCTCGTGCTGGCGGGTACGCCGATCGGACAGGTCGGCGACGCGCCGCCCCGGCTGGCGGCGGAGTTGGCGGGTGCCGACGTGATTGCGGCCGAGGACACCCGACGACTGCGACGGCTGGTCACCGACCTCGGCATCGAGCTTTCCGGTCGGGTGGTGTCCTACTTCGAGGGCAACGAGGCGGCGCGGACCCCGAGCCTGGTCGAGGCCCTCGAGAACGGTGAGCGGGTCGTGCTGGTCACTGACGCCGGGATGCCGAGCGTGTCCGATCCGGGCTATCGGCTGGTCGCGGCCTGCGTCGAGGCGGACATCCGCGTGACGGCCGTCCCCGGCCCGTCCGCCGTGCTCACCGCCCTCGCCGTGTCGGGCCTGCCGGTCGATCGGTTCTGCTTCGAGGGATTCCTGCCGCGCAAGGCGGGGGAGCGGTCTCGGCGGCTGGCCGACCTCGTCACCGAGCTGCGCACCATGGTCTTCTTCGAGGCACCGCACCGCACCGAGGCCGCGCTGGCCGCGATGCGCGACGCCTTCGGGGCCACCCGGGCCGCTGTCGTGTGCCGCGAGCTCACCAAGACCCACGAAGAGGTACGCCGGGACGGGCTCGCCGCGCTCGTCGACTGGGCAGCCGAGGGAGTGCGGGGCGAGGTCACCATCGTCGTCTCCGGCGCCACCCCGGCGGCCGCCGTTGCGACCGATCCGGCCAGCCTGCGGGCAGCGGTCGAGGAGCTCGTCGAGTCCGGCATGCGGCGCAAGGAGGCCATCGCGGTGGTGGCGGGGGAGGCTGGGCTGCCCAAACGCGACGTCTACCAGGTGGTGCACGTCGATGACCGGAACGAGGACTGAAACGGTGACTGACGTGGAGACTGACGTGGAGACTGACATGGCCGACAGGACCGACCGGATCACCCAGATCACCCGCGACGACCTCACCTTCGACGTCTTCGACGAAGGGCCGATCGGCGGCGACATCGTCGTACTCCTGCACGGGTTCCCCGAGCGGTCCACCTCCTGGCGGCTGGTGGCACCGCAGCTCCACGCGGCCGGGTTGCGGACGCTGGCGATGGATCAGCGCGGCTATTCGGCGGGTGCCCGCCCGAAGCGGCGGCGCGACTACCGGGTCAACGAGCTGACCGCCGACGTCCTGGCGCTCGTCGACGCGGCATCCCCGGAGCAGAGCGTGCACGTCGTCGGACACGACTGGGGCGCCGTCGTGGCCTGGAGTCTCGCCCAGCAGCACCCCGACCGCGTCGCCACGCTGACGGCCGTCTCCGTGCCGCACCCGATGGCGTTCGTGACCGCGATGGTGCGCTCCGGCCAGCTGCTGAAGTCGTGGTACATGGTCGCCTTCCAGGCGCCCCGACTCCCCGAGCTCCTGCTCGGTCGCCTCCAGAGGGCGTCGGACCGTCAGCTCGCCTCCACCGGCATGACCCGTGACGACCTCGCCCGCGTCCGCACCGAGATCATCGACGACGGCGCCCTGCCCGGCGCGCTCGGCTGGTACCGCGCCCTCCTGCTCAACAACCCCGCCGACATGCGCCGCAAGGTCATCGTCCCGACCACCTTCGTGTGGTCCGACGGCGATGTCGCCATCGGCCGATGGGGTGCCGAGCACAGCGGTGACTGGGTCGAGGCTCCCTACACGTACGTCGAGCTCTCCGGTGTCTCGCACTGGATCCCCACCCAGGCACCGGACGCCCTCGCGGAGGCGATCCTCGAGCAGGTCCGCCCCCGCGTCGACGAGGGCGACGCGTGAGCGACCAGCGTCCCCCCGTCCCCGAGCCACTTCCCCACCCGGTCGTCGACAACCACTGCCACCTCGACATGGGCCGCGGCGAACAGCCCTGGGCGGCCGACGAGGCGATCGCTGCCGCAGCCGCCGTCGGCGTACCCCGGATCGTGCAGATCGGCTGCGACCTGCGCGGCGCGCGATGGGCGGTCGAGGCAGCCGAGCGGTACGACGCCCTCGTCGCCGGGGTCGCGCTGCATCCCAACGAGGCACCTCGGATCCTCGCCACCGACGGCCGTGAGGCGCTGGAGGCTGCCTGGGCGGAGATCGAGCAACTCGCCGGCGCGCACCCGAAGGTCCGCGCCGTGGGGGAGACCGGCCTCGATTCGTTCCGCACCGGCGACGACGGCCGTGCGGTCCAGGTCGAGTCCTTCCGCCGCCACATCGACATCGCCAAGCGACTCGACAAGACGCTGGTCATCCACGACCGCGACACCCACGCCGAGGTGCTCGACGTCCTCGACAGCGAGGGCGCACCCGAGCGCTGGGTGATGCACTGCTTCTCCGGCGACGCCGACTTCGCGCGCCAGTGCCTCGACCGCGGCGCCTTCCTGTCCTTCGCCGGCACCGTCACCTTCAAGAACGCCGAGCCGCTGCGTGAGGCCCTGCGGATCGCCCCCCGCGACCGGATCCTCGTCGAGACCGACGCCCCCTACCTCACCCCCCACCCTCACCGCGGCCGCACCA
>JASLDK010000298.1 GCA_030145945.1 Nocardioides sp. | reverse complement strand
GCTGCTCCGATCCTGCGGCCGCGACAGCAAGGGCCGGAAGGTCTACCGCGTCGCCGAAGCGCTCCGCATCAAGCGCGCCGGTGGCGACACCCGCCGCACAGGTGCTACTGTCAGCAACGCCGGGGCGGAGTAGTGCGCCCCAAACCCAACGCCCCGAGAGCCACACGGCCCGGGGCGTTCATCGTTCCCGGAGGCGGTAGGTCGCCGTGGTCATCACCGACGCGCTGGACCTCGGGCCAGTGGTGACGTAGTGCCATCCAAGATCCCCGGCCCGTGCCCGACGCCCGGATGCCCGAACCGCGCGGGCCGATGCCCCGACCACAGACGCACCACGACCGCGCGGGACTACGGCTCCGATCACCAGCGTGAACGGCGGGCTTGGCAGCGACGCATCGACGGCGGCGAACAAGTCCTCTGCCGTCGATGCAAGCAGCCGATCCCGCCGCACGATCCGAGCGCATGGGACCTCGGGCACCCCGCACCCAAGCATCCCGAATGCAGGTCCCACAACCGTGGCACCATGGGCCGCGACAGAGCCTGACCAGACGGCTGCCCCTGGGGCATGACCCCCTCAAGGCGTCGAGGCAGAGAGACTGCGGGAGGCCTCTTTGTCCCGCCGCAGCAAACCCGGTTTCGATTTTGGGGGGGTGGCCTCGTGACATCTGGAGGTCACAACCGCAAGCCTGCGCTCGCTGTCGTCCGCGAGGGGAACCCGGGCAAGCGGCCGGTCAAGGACTCGGTCACCTTGCCGCCGTCCGCTCTGCTCGAACCCGATTGGGCCGAACTGCTGCCGGAGGATGGCGCGAAGGTCGCCGCCACCTTGTGGCGCAAGCTCGCGCCAACGCTCACGCTGTCGGCTGGCCTGGTCGGCGAGCAGCAAGAAGTCCTTGTTGACTACTGCGTGACGTGGGCGCGCATCGTCGAGAATGAGCGCGCGATCACCCGCGAGGGAATGCTGGTCGAGGGCGTCATGGGCGGCTTGAACAAGAACCCGCGCACGACGGTGCTGAACCAGTACCGGGCGCACATGCGGTCGCTGGTCGGCGAGTTGGGCCTGTCTCCGCGGGCTGCTGCCGGGATCGTCCGGCCGGAGTCCTCGGATGACGACGACCCGTTCGACAGCTAGCCTGCCGGTCCCTCGTGAAGCCCTGCTTGAACTCGGGCTGACCGAGGAACAGATCGCCGACGCGGAGTCTCGCGCCCCGCTCGTCTGTGCATTCCAATCCGACAAGCATCCCGATGCTTGGTTCGACGTCGAGAAGGCGCGCAAGGCGCTACGCGCGCTTTCGGCGTTCAAGCACACCAAGGGTCGCTGGGCCGGCGTCTCGATGCGGCTCGGCGAAGGTCTCGACCCCTGGCAGGTCGCCTGGGTGCTCGCGCCGGTGTTCGGCTGGGTCTATTACGACGCCGAGGTTGATCGCGTCGTCCGCGTGATCCGCACGGTGTGGATCGAGGTCCCGCGGAAGAACGGCAAGTCGACCCTCTCGTCTGGCATCTCCGGCGTATTGCTGCTGGCCGATGGCGAGATGGGCGCCGAGGTCTACAACGCCGCAGGCTCGACCACGCAGGCCGGGCGCGTGTTCGAGGATGCCAAGCGGATGATCCTCACCTCGCCGGCCGCGAGGAAGCGGGTAGAGCCGCTCAAGGATCTGGTCCGCGTCCCCCGGACGGGCGGCATTCTCCGCGTCCTGTCGCGTGTCGCTGAGGTGGCGCATGGCTTGAACGTCTCCGGTGCGGTGATCGACGAGGTTCACACGCTGCGCCTGCGTCGTGCGCTGGTCGAGGCGATCGAAACTGGCACTGGCGCTCGCGAGCAGCCGCTGATCGTGTTCATTACGACGGCCGACGAGGCCGAAGAGGGCACGATCTATGACGAGAAGCACACCTATACCCGCAACGTAGCGAATGGCGTCGTGTCCGATCCGACGCACTACGGCGTCATCTGGGCGGCCGACAAGAACGATGATCCGTTCGCCGAGGCGACGTGGCGCAAGGCGAACCCGGGCCTCGGGAAGTCGCCCACTCTCTCCTACTTGCAGAAGCAGGCGAACGTCGCCAAGACGACGCCGTCGGCACTGCCCGGCTTCCTGCGCCTCTCGCTCAACCTCCGCACCCGGGAGCAGGTCAAGTGGTTGGATCTGGCCCGCTGGGACACGCTCGACGGCGAGGTCAATCGAGCCGCGCTCCGTGGCCGCAAGGCGTGGGGCGGTCTCGACCTCTCCGCGGTCTCGGACTTCACCGCATGGGCAGTCTGGGTCGAGTCAAAGACGCCCGGCCGGCGCTTCGACCTGCTGACTCGATTCTGGGTGCCGGAGACGATGGTCGACAGCATCGAGCGCAAGTGCCAGATCCCGCTCACGAAGTGGATCGAGGCTGGACTGGTCTCCACCTCCGAGGGCGACGTCATCGACTACGGCGACGTCAAGGCCGCGGTCATCGGCGACTGCAAGCACTTCGACATGCAGCGCGTCTCCTACGACCGCATGTTCGCCGGCCAGATGGTCCAAGAGCTCGACACCGAACTCCGTGGTGTCGAGGTTGTGCCCGTGGCACAGACCTATTCGGGCCTCTCGCCCGCCTGCAAGGAGATGGAGCGACTGGTCGGCCGCGCTGAGTTCGCGCACGGCGGAAATCCGGTCCTGCGGTGGATGGCTTCGGTAGTCGAGGTCAAGAAGGACGACGCCGAGAACATTCGACCCGTGAAGCCCGACCGCAAGTTGTCCAGCACCCGCATTGACGGTATCCAGGCGGCCGTGACAGGGCTCGACGGCATTGTCCGCGCCCCGGAAGCAGCCAAGGGACTTACTCGCGTCACAGGACGCGCATCCGCCTACTGAGGGGAGATCTCGTGCCCGACGTGCTCGTGCCGCTCTCCCCTGAGTGGTGGCTGAACCGCCTGTACAAGCAACTCAACGACCGCCGCGACATGGTCGAGTTCTTCAGCAACTACTACTCCGGCGAGCACCCGCTGCCATGGGTGGCGCCGCAGGCTCGCGACGAGTTCCGCCAGATCGTCAAGATGACCCGTTCGAACTACATGGGCCTGGTCTGTGACGCGACCGCAGAGCGTCTTCGCATCGACGGCTTCCGCGTCGGCGACGACGCGGCCGCCGATCGGGACACCTGGCGTCTCTGGCAGGCCAACAACCTTGATTCCGACTCGGACATGGCGTGGCTCGAGGCGCTCATCAGCGGCGTTTCCTACTTTCACGTGGCACCGAACCCGACCGACATCACGACTCCGCACATCTGGGTCGAGCACGCCTCTCAGGTCATTGTCGAACACGTCCCGGGCACGAACCGTCGCCTGCGCGCCGCCGCCTTGAAGGTGTGGGACGACGACTGGACGGGTCAGATCCACGCGACTCTCCAGCTCCCGACCCACATCTACAAGTTCCAGGCGCAGCGCCCCAAGAGCGGCAACATGCCCAAGAATCCGGCATGGGTTGAGCGCGAAGTGACGGGTGAGCAACCGAACGGCCAGCGCACCAACCCGCTCGGCGTGGTCTCGATGATCGAGGTCCCGAACAACCCGCGCCTGTTGACCGGGGGCACGTCGGAACTGTGGGACCTCACGGACGTGCAGGATCGCGTCAACAAGACGCTATTCGATCGCCTCCAGACTCAGGAATTCGGCGTCGACCCGCAGAAGTGGGCCGCCGCCTTCCCTGACGAGGACGCTGACGGCAATCCGAACGTCGTCGAGTTCGGCCGCAACCGCATGGTGACGACGGACATCGCAGAGACCAAGTTCGGAAACTTCGCCGTGGCCCCGCTTGACCCGTACTCCAACGCCAAGCGCGAGGACGTCAAGGACATCGCCTCGCGGTCTCGCACGCCGGCCCAGTACCTGCTTGGCGAGTTGAACAACGTCAACGGATCGACGCTTCAGGCCGCCGAATCTGGCCTGGTCTCGAAGGTGAAGCAGCGGATGCGTCCGTTCAGCGAGGCCGCAGAGGAGACAATGCGCGTGGCTCGGCGTGCCGCTGGCCTCGCTGGTGGCAGCGACGCTCACATGGAGACCATCTGGGCTGATCCGCAGTATCGCACCGAGGGCGAGCGCACTGACGCGATCGTGAAGCGCTACCAGACTCGCATCTCGTCGCTTCGCCAAGCGCGCGAGGACTACGGCTACTCGGCAACTCAGATCGAGCGCCTCGAGGACGAGGATGCCGCCGAGGCCGCGAACCTCTCGGCCGCTGGCGTGAAGGCGGTCCGCGATGCTGCCGCGGGCGGCAACTGAGTTCTACGCCTTGCAGCAGCGCGTCAATGCGACCGCTGCCGCCGAGATCCGTCGCCTCTGGCGACAGATGGGCGACGACTTCGATATCTCGTGGCAGCGAACAGGTCCGGCAATCCTGCACGTCCTCGTCGCGGCCCAAGAGGAAGTGGCACGCGCCGGCCTTCGGTACGTGCCGACAGTGCTGAGGGAAACTGATCTGGCCGACCAGCCGACAGGCGGCCCGCGACTGAACGCATTCGTTGGGCGCGCCTCGGACGGTCGCCCTCTGGACTCACTGGCCTACGGTGCGGTCGCTTCGGCCAAGTCGTCGGTCGGCGAAGGCGCCCCGACCGGCACGGCGCTCGATCAGGGCGGCAACTGGCTCGACCTGATGGTCAAGCTTCAGGTCGCCGACACCGCACGTCAGGTCGTCGGTGTGATGACTGCCAGTCGGAAGAACCTGCAAGGCACCGTCCGCGTCCTCAATCCACCTTCCTGCCAACGGTGCGCGATCCTCGCCGGACGCGTCTACAAGTGGTCGACGGGATTCCAGCGCCACCCACGTTGCGACTGCGTCAATCTCCCGGTTCGCAACTCGTCGTGGGCTCAGGCCGAAGGCTTCGTGCTCGACCCGATGGATGCCTATCGGCGTGGCGAGATTCGCGACCTGACCGAAGCGCAACGGTTTGCGATCGACAACGGCGCTGACATCAGCCGCGTCGTCAACGCCACCCGAGGCATGTCGACCACGGCCACCGACCGCAGCTTGAGCGCCCGCCAGATCCACCTCGCCGAGAAGAAGGCTCGCTTCGATGCTGCCGCTGAAGCGAGTCGCCGAGCTTCAATCGCGTCCGGCCATCCCGACCTGATGGCGCCGTTCGCACACCTGCCACGAGCCACAAACACGGCCTTCCCGACGCCCGAGGGCATCTACCGGCAGGTCAAGACTCGCGACGAGGCAATCGAGATGCTGCGCCACTGGGGCTACCTCACCTGACTTCCCGCCAACCGGCGGAAGCGCCTGCACAGGCGAACTACACCCCCGCACGGGAGACAAGCAATGACCGAAGCAGCATCCGAAACCGTCGCACCTGCACAGGAGCAGCAGTCCGCCACCGAGACCACCGAGACGCCGACTCTCGAGGACCTCCAGGCTCGGATCGAAGAGATCACCAAGGAGTCCCGCAAGTGGGAGTCCCGGGCGAAGGAGAACGGCACCAAGGCTCGCGAGTTCGACGAGCAGCGCAAGGCCGCGATGACCGATGCCGAGCGCGCGGTCGCCGAGGCCGAAGCCAAGGGCCGCACGGCCGCAACCGCCGAGTTCGGCAAGCGTCTGGCCACCGCCGACATCAAGGCTGCCGCCGCCGAGGCGAGCGCAGACCTGACCGGCGTCTTGGAGTACCTCGACCTGGGCCGGTTTGTCGGCGAAGACGGCGAGCCCGACGACAAGGCCATCAAGGCATTCGTCGACGGCCTCCCGAAGAAGGAAACACCGACCCCGTCATTCGACGGAGGCCCCCGAACCCCGACCGTCGCACCACAGGGCGGCATGTCGGGACTCATTCGCAAGGCCGCCGGCCGCGCGTGACGCAGCACCAGCCCGGCACGGCTGGCCTGGCTGCAACCGACCACTGACCTTAGGAGGTCACCGTGCCGTACAACTCCCTCGTGTCGCGTTCCGACGCCGCCGCACTCGTGCCCGAAGAGGTCTCGACGGCCATGCTGACGAGCCTCGCCGAGCAGTCCGCTGTCCTCGAACTGGGCCAGCGCATCCCGATCTCGCGCAACCAGACCCGGTTCCCGGTCCTGTCCGCGCTGCCGACCGCCTACTTCGTCTCCGGCGACACTGGCCTGAAGCAGACCACCAAGACCGCATGGGACAACAAGTACATGTACGTCGAGGAGATCGCGACCATCGTCCCGATCCCTGAGGCCGTGCTCGACGACGCCGGATTCGACGTCTGGGCCGCCATCCAGCCGCTCATGGAGACCGCCATCGCGCGGACGCTCGACGCCGCTGTCATCTTCGGTACCAACGCGCCGGCCACGTGGGCCGCCGAGGGCAACCTCGTCGGCAAGGCGGTCGCCGCTGGCAACGTCGTCGCACGCGGCACCAACACCGCCGACAACGGTGGCCTCCACGGCGACCTGTCTGACCTCGTCGGCACGCTCGAGGCGGACGGCTACGTCCCCAACGGCGCGATCGGCAACGTCACTACCCGTGGTCGCCTCCGCAAGGTCCGCGCCACCGATGGCCAGATCCTCAACCTCCCCGAGGACATCCCGACGATCGCCTACCCCGGCTCGCTGGCTGGCCTCTGGCCCACCGGCGTCAATGCGGCCGAGGTGCTCGCGGGCGACTTCACCAAGCTCGTGGTCGGCGTCCGACAGGACATGACCTACAAGCTGATCACCGAGGGCGTCATCACCGACAACGCCGGTGCGATCGTGTACAACCTGCCGCAGCAGGACATGGTCGCCCTGCGTCTCGTGTTCCGTGCCGCCTACGCGGTCGCGAACCCGATCAACTACCAGCAGTCCACGGAGTCCGCGCGCTCGCCGTTCGCGGTTCTTCGTTCGCCGGCTGCCTGATCGACATGACGCTTCGCTGGCGGGGGTGGGATCTTCGACACAAGGAGCAGGTGGCCAACGCCTGTGACGACTTCGTCGATCTCACTCCTGTCAGCGAGGCGCCCGCTGAACAGATTCGTGACGACTGGTCAGCCCTGATCCCCGGGCAGGCCATACCGATGATCGGAGAGAAGACCTATGGCGACTGCCAAGAAGACGACGGATGCCCCCGAGAACCCCGCTGACGACCTCGGCGCGGCTGAGGTTCAGGCGAAGTTCGACGAGGCCAACGAGAAGGGCTACTTCGGCCACACGCCGGACGAGACCCCGCAGGAGAACTACACCCTCAAGGGCGTGACCTCCGGCAAGCCGACGCCCGAGACCGAGCGCG
>JASLDK010000288.1 GCA_030145945.1 Nocardioides sp. | reverse complement strand
GGCTCGCCCGCCGCCACGAAGTCGTACGACGTGAAGTCGAGCCCGGCGGGAACGATCAGGTCGGCGGCGGCCACCGCAGAGGCGAGCTCCGGGAGCACCGTCTCGGGCGCGGGTGCCTCGACATCCCGCTTGTGGACCATCACCCAACGCGCCCAGTCGAGAGCGATCTCGCCTCGCTGGTTGGTGGCGGTCGAGCGGACGTGGACCACGCCGCTCCTGCCGTTGGAGGTCTGCTTGAGTCCGATCACCTCGGACGTCGTCCGCAGGGTGTCCCCCGGCACGACGGGCTGGTGGAAGCGGCACTCGGCGTACCCGAGGTTGGCGACCGCGTTGAGCGAGACGTCCGGGACGGTCTTGCCGAAGGCGATGTGGAACGCGATGAGTTCCTCGACCGGGTGGGACGTGAGCCCCACCGAGGCGGCGAACTCCGCCGACGACGGCACCGCGAACCGGGTCGGGTAGATCGAGCCGTAGACGGCACGGTCGCCCTCGGTGACCGTGCGCGGCGTGGCGTGCTCGATCACCTGCCCGACGGCGAAGTCCTCGAAGAAGTTGCCGGGGTTCGTCTTGCTGGTCGCCGCACTCATCAGAGCTTGTAGTCCTTGAGCAGTGAGCGACCGATGATCATCTTCTGGATGTCGGAGGTGCCCTCGCCGATCAACATGAACTTGACCTCGCGCATCAGGCGCTCGATCTCGTACTCCTTGGAGTAGCCGTAGCCACCGTGGATCCGGAAGGAGTCCTCGACGACCTCGTTGGCGTACTCCGAGGCGACCATCTTGGCCATGCCGGCCTCGACGTCCATCCGCTTGCCGGTGTCCTTGAGGCGGGCGGCGCGCACCATCATGTTGTGGGCGACCTCGACCTTGGTCGCCATCTCGGCGATCCGGAAGAGAACGGCCTGGTGGTCGGCGATGACCTTGCCGAAGGTCTTGCGCTGCTGGGCGTAGGCCACACCGAGCTCGAAGCCGCGCCACGCCAGGCCGCACGCGCGGGCGGCGACGTTGACGCGGCCGACCTCGACGCCGTCCATCATCTGGAAGAAGCCCTTGCCCGGCTCGCCACCGAGGATCTGGTCGGCAGCGATCTGGTGGCCCTCGAGGATGAGCTCGGTCGTCTCGACGCCTTTGTAGCCCATCTTGTCGATCTTGCCGGGAACGGTGACGCCCTGGGCGGTCTCACCGAAGCCGGCCTCCTTCTCGACGAGGAAGGTGGTCATGTTCTTGTAGACATTGTCGGCGCCCTCGTCGGTCTTGACGAGCAGCGCGACCAGGGTCGAGGTGGCGCCGCTGCTCAGCCACATCTTCTGGCCGGTGATGGAGTAGGAGCCATCCGCCTGCTTGGTCGCCTTGGTGGACACGGCAGAGACGTCGGAGCCGAGTCCGGGCTCGGACATCGAGAACGCGCCGCGGACCTCGCCGGTCGCCATGCGCGGGAGGTACTTCTCCTTCTGCTCCTGGGTGCCGTGCTGCATCAGCAGGTAGGTCAGGATGAAGTGGGTGTTGATGACGCCGGACACGCTCATCCAGCCGCGGGCGATCTCCTCGACCACCAGGGCGTAGGTCAGCAGCGACTCGCCGAGACCACCGAACTCCTCGGGGATGGTCAGGCCGAAGACACCGAGCTCCTTGAGCCCGTCGATGATCTCCTGCGGGTAGGTGTCGGAGTGCTCCAGCTCCTGGGCGACCGGAATGATCTGCTCGTCCACGAAGACCCGCACGGCCTTCAGGATCTCGGACTGGTCCTCGGTGAGACCTTCGGTCTGACAGAGCTTCGGCATCAAGTTCCCCTTCACAGTGGACGTTCCGCCCGCACAATACCCGCGAGTACGTGCGCTCAGTGCGGTCGCACGGCGTACGAGACCCGGACGTGAGGGACGTCACGACCCAGGTGGGTGCACTGGTCTGCGCTGGGTCACGCGGTGGGACCGGGACCTACCGTTGGCTCCATGAGCGAGTACGCCGCCCCCGCCGACAACCGCCCCAGCATCAACGACGCCGACCTGGCCGCCGCCCTGCGCGAGTTCAGTGCCGCCGTCACCACGTTCGCAGCCACCGTTGCCGAACTCGACCGGGTCGTGGAGAAGGCAGACGGGCTGGTCGGTCGCGCCGACAAGCTGCTCGCTCCCCTCGCGGCGACCCAGCAGATGGGCGACCAGTTGAAGGTCGCCGGTCAGCTGGCCGGTCAGGTGGCGGGTCAGGTCGCCTCGGCCGCGGTGAAGCGCGGCGTCGCTGCCGCGAAGACGGTCACCGGTCCCTGACGGCCCGGCTCAGCCCACCTCACCGTCGAGGGTGACCTTGACCTTCTGCTCCTTGGCACCGCGCTTGATGGTGAACTCGATCGTCTGACCGGGTTGGTAGGTGCGGATCGCCACGATCAGCGACGTGCCGTCGGCGATCCGGACGCCGTTGACGGCCGTGATGACGTCGTCCTTGCGCAGACCGGCCTTCTCGGCGGGGCTGTTCGCGATGATCTCCGAGATCTCCGCGCCGTCACCCGAACTGACCCCGCCCGTCTTCACCTTGGCGCCGATCACGGGGTACTGCGCCTTGCCGGTCTTGAGGATCTGGTCAGCCGTCACCCGGACCTGCTCGACGGGGATCGCGAAGCCGACGCCGATGTTGCCCGCCTCCGAGCCGGTCGATCCGCCACCGGCGGTGGCGATCGCGGAGTTCACCCCGACCACTTCGCCCTTCTGGTTCACCAGCGGACCGCCGGAGTTGCCCGGGTTGATCGCGGCATCCGTCTGGATCGCGTCGATCCACGACGAGTCCTTGGCA
>JASLDK010000215.1 GCA_030145945.1 Nocardioides sp. | reverse complement strand
GGCTCGCCGAGGGACGCGCCGAGTTGGCGCGGCCGGGATCGGGCCCAGCGCTCTTCCTCGGCGCGAAGGGCGGTCGCATCGACCAACGCGTCGTGCGCGCAGTGGTTCACCGTCGGCTGGCCGAGGTGCCGGGTGCTCCCGACCTCGGTCCCCACGGCCTGCGGCACACCGCCGCCACTCATCTCCTCGAGGGAGGCGCCGACCTCCGGTCGGTGCAGGAGATGCTCGGGCACGCCTCGCTCGCCACCACCCAGCGCTACACCCACGTCACCACCGACCGGTTGCGAAGGGCCTACCTCCAGGCCCACCCACGGGCCTGACCGGGTCGTTGCGACTGCACGCAGGGCCGGATTCAATTCGGGGAGGCAGTCGCGATTCCGACTGTCTCTGCAGCGGCGACGAGACGCCGATCGTAGGAGACCATCACGTCGGCCCCGTGGCGGAGTGCAGTTGCGAGGTGGATTGCGTCGAGACTGCGAAGTGACGATCCGGGCAACAGGCCCGCCGCGTGCAGGAGCGGATCGGTCATGGTGATCAGGTTGATGGAGCTCAAGACTTCTGTCGCTGCGCTCTGCTCGACGTTGTTGCGCAGTGCCGCCTGCGGGTTTCGGCGATCAGCAGGGTGGAGGAGAAGGCAGTGGCGGAGTCGTGCAGCAGGTCGCTCATCGGAACCACCGTCCGAATGTCGTAGCAATCGTAGCGATTGGGGCAGGCCGGGCTCCTCCGAATTCCGGACGGCGAGGCGATGGTGGCGCTGGCGCGTCCCGCCACAACGGCAGCAGCCGGATCGGACCGGCGCCCACGAGCCGGAGCGGGTCGAGGTAGGTGTCGCCCGCGATCCAGCCCCAGTGCAGGCAGGCGCGCGGGAAGCAGTGCGAGCTGGCCAGGTCGAGGGTTCCGATCGGAGCGCCGGCCTCGAGCGTCGTACCGACGACCACCGACGCGCTGACGGGTTCATAGGTGGTGCGTGTGGAGCCATGGCCGACGACCACCACCCCTCGTCCGGCGACCTTCCCGGCGAATACGACCGTGCCCGGAAGTGTCGTGCGCACCTGTTGACCTGCGCGGCCTGCAAGGTCGACTCCACGGTGGCCGGACCCGTAGGGACTGTCGGGCGGGTCGAACGTCTGGACCACCTCGGGAACCGGGTGCAGCGGCCAGACGCCGACCGGATCCGTCGTGCTCGCAACCGCCAGCGTGGGCGACAGGGGAGCGAGCAGCAGGGGCGCGGTGAGGGCCATCGCAATCAGGAACCGGCACATGAGCGCAGCATGCTTCGCGGACGCGACGGGAGGTCCCCGTACGCACCTTTGGTTGTGGACGATCGGACGCCAGGCGAGGACTGTGGAGAACCAACGGCTCCGACGGTGGTGATTGAGGCTGATGGGACTCGGCTGACAGCACCTGCCCGGATTGGTACGACGGCGGCCCGACGCCGTACGCTGGGAGGACCGGTCCGCCCTGGACCGGAATTCGCTCGTCCGCAGACCACGACACCCTCTTCTTCTGAGAGTGATCGCCCGTGGGCGTCGATCCTCAGTCCGCCTGGCACCGATCAGGCGGTCGGATCACGCGCAGACGACAGGCTCAACTGAAAACCACACAGGAGAAAATCATCATGGCTGTCGTGACCATGCGCCAGCTCCTCGAGAGCGGCGTCCACTTCGGACACCAGACCCGTCGTTGGAACCCGAAGATGAAGCGATTCATCCTCACCGACCGCAACGGCATCTACATCATCGACCTGCAGCAGTCGCTGGCCTACATCGACCGCAGCTACGCCTTCGTCAAGGAGACCGTGGCCAAGGGCGGCACGATCATGTTCGTCGGCACCAAGAAGCAGGCGCAAGAGGCGATCGCCGAGCAGGCGACCCGCGTCGGCATGCCCTACGTCAACCAGCGTTGGCTCGGCGGCATGCTCACCAACTTCTCGACCATGAGCCAGCGGATCAACCGCCTCAAGGAGCTCGACGAGATCGACTTCGACGACGTCGCCGGGTCGAACCGCACCAAGAAGGAGCTCCTGCAGATGAAGCGGGAGCGCGACAAGCTCGACAAGACCCTCGGCGGCATCCGCGAGATGGGCCGCGTCCCGTCCGCCGTGTGGATCGTCGACACCAACAAGGAGCACCTCGCCGTCGAGGAGGCGCGCAAGCTGCGCATCCCGATCATCGCGATCCTGGACTCCAACTGCGACCCCGACGACGTCGACTTCCCGATCCCGGGCAACGACGACGCCATCCGCGCGGTCGGCCTGCTCACCCGCGTGATCGCCGACGCCGCCGCTGACGGTCTCATGGCCCGCTCGGGCGCCGGCTCCGCCGCGACCGCCGAGGAGCCCCTGGCTGCTTGGGAGCGCGAGCTTCTCGAGGGCGACGCTGCTCCCGCCGAGGCCGCCGAGGCTCCCGCAGCCGACACCGAGGCCCCGGCTGCCGAGGCCGAGACCGCCGCTGCCGAGGCTCCCGCGGAGGAGGCCCCTGCGGCCGACGCCCCGGCTGAGGCCTGAGTCCCTCCACCACTTCGAAACGAACGAGGATCCATGGCTTTCACTGCTGCTGACGTCAAGAAGCTCCGCGAGCTGACCAGCGCCGGAATGATGGACTGCAAGAAGGCGCTCGACGAGACCGACGGCGACTTCGACAAGGCCGTCGAGCTGCTCCGCGTCAAGGGCACCGCCAAGGCGGCCGCCCGCGCCGCCGAGCGCGAGGCTTCCGCCGGTCTGGTCGCCGCCTCCGGCAACGCCCTGATCAGCCTCAAGGCCGAGACGGACTTCGTGGCCAAGAACGAGGCGTTCATCAGCGCTGCCCAGGCGATCGCCGAGGCGGCCGACGCCAACAAGGCCACCGACGCGGAGGCCCTGCGCGCCGCGTCCCTCGGCGACACCACGGTCGGCGAGACCGTGGACGAGCTGGCCCGCACCATCGGTGAGAAGATCGAGCTCGGCGAGGTTGCCTACTTCGACGGCCCCGTCGCGGTCTACCTCCACAAGAAGGCCTCCGACCTGCCCCCGACCCTCGGCGTCATCGTCGAGTTCGAGGGCGACGAGGCCGCAGCCAAGCAGGCCGCTCAGCAGGCTGCTGCTCTCAAGGCGCAGTTCCTGACCAGCGACGAGGTCCCCGCGGACGTCGTCGCCGCCGAGAAGGACGTCCTGACCAAGAAGACGCTCGAGGAGGGCAAGCCGGAGGCTGCCGTCGCCAAGATCGTCGAGGGTCGGATCAACGCATTCTTCAAGGAGATCGTCCTGCTCGACCAGGAGTCGGTCTTCGAGGCGAAGAAGTCGGTCAAGCAGGTCCTGGACGCCGCGAACACGACCGTCAAGCGGTTCGCCCGCTTCGAGGTCGGCGCCTGACCTGACGCAACGGATTCGGCCGGCGGTCACCTTCGGGTGGACGCCGGCCGATCTGTTTTTACCGATGGCTCCGGGGCGCAGGCTGTAGGTTTGTCGCGCCCGACTGGAGGACAGGAGTCGGTCTGACGCCGAGCAATCGCTGAGCGTCTTCGTTGTCAGGTGAAGGAGAGGGACCAGTGGGACTCATTCAGGCTGCGATCGGCGCGATCGGCGGAACCCTGGCCGACCAGTGGGTGGACTTCTACGGCGTGCCCGACGGCGTGGGCTCGACGGTGGCGATCTTCCCGGCTGTCGCCAAGGGGCAGAACGCCGGGCGTGGGAGCAACACCCACGGCTCGGACGGCGTCATCACCAACGGCTCGAAGATCGTCGTGCCCGAGGGCTATGGCCTGGTCCTGCTCGAGGACGGCGCGTTCACCGGTTTCGCGGCCGAGCCCGGGGCCTACATCTGGAACTCCGACGACCCGGCTTCGCAGTCGATCTTCACCGGTGGTGGTCTGGTCGACTCCTTGATCAAGCAGAGCTGGGAGCGTTTCAAGTTCGGCGGGCGCCCCTCCGCCCAGCAGAGTGCCGTGTTCGTCTCCCTCAAGGAGCTCCCGAACAACAAGTTCGGCACCCAGTCGGAGATCTACTGGGACGACGCGTTCCTCAACACCCAGGTCGGCGCGATCACCCGCGGCACCTACACGATGAAGATCACCGACCCGCTGACCTTCATCCGCAACTTCGTGCCCGCCGACGTGACCAGCGGCCGCAGGTTCTTCGACTTCACCGACATGGACAACCCCGCTGGTGAGCAGCTGTTCAACGAGGTCGTCGGCTCCCTCGCGCCGGCGTTCTCGATGTACACCAACGACCCCGCCAAGGGGAACCGGATCACCAAGCTGCAGCAGGACTCGATCGGCTTCGCACAGTCCCTGTCGGCCGCGGTCGAGCAGAACTACCAGTGGCGCACCGATCGCGGCATCGAGATCGTCAAGACCGCCATCATCTCGATCGAGTACGACGCCAACACCCGCGAGCTGCTCAAGAACGTCCAGCGTGCCGACGCCCTGTCAGGCTCCCGCGGCAACTCGAACCTCCAGGCGTCGGTGGCCGCAGGCATCGAGGCGGCCGGTGAGAACGCCGGCCCCGGCGGGCTGGTCGGGATGGGTATGGCCACCGGCGGCATGGGACTCGGCGGCCTGCAGCAGCCGGTTCCCCCAGCGGCGCCAGCTGCTCCGGCTCCCGCACCGGCAGCCCCCGCTGCGCCGGCAGCCCCCGCTGCACCAGCCGCGGAGGACCCCATGGCAGTCCTCAAGCGCGCCAAGGAGATGCTCGACGCCGGTCTGATCACCCAGGAGGACTACGACGCGGCGAAGGCCAAGGCACTCGGACTCTGAGAACGATCCCGTGAGCGAGCAACAGATCCCGCAGGACCCGCCCCAACCGCAGCAGCCCACCTTCGACGGCCCTCCGATGTCGTTGGAGGAGGAGCTCGCTGCGGCACGGGCCGAGCCCGAGGCCGGGCCGAGCATCGAGACCGTCAACGAGTCCCTCAAGGACGGCCTCAACCGCTGTCCCAAGTGCGGCTCGACCGACGTCCAGTTGCGCGCGGCCACGGGCATGTTGGTGTGTCAGTTCTGCCGCAACGAGTGGCAGGAGGCGCGGGTCGAGGAGGAGTTCGGCCTGGGCGTCGGGATCGACCAGTTGGAGGGCACCGTCATCGCGAGCGGTGCGGCCGACATCGCGGCTGATGCCGCCGACATGGTCACCTTCAAGTGCGAGGGCTGCGGAGCCGAGGTGGTGGTCGACACCGCGCACTCCCTCAACGCTCGCTGCCACTGGTGTCGACACACGCTCAACGTCAACACCCAGATCCCCAACGGTGCAGTGCCGGACGCCGTCCTCCCCTTCCATCTGTCGAAGGAGGAGGCGATCGCCAAGATCCGGGAGTTTGCGGGCAAGAGGCGACTGTTCGCCCACCGGCAGTTCAAGAAGGAGTTCGTCCCGGAGAACGTCCTCGGCGTCTATCTGCCCTATCTCGTGATCGACGCACGGGCCGAGTCGCACTACTGGGGCAAGGGCGAGGTCGAGACCCGGCGCTGGACCGAGAAGCAGGGGGACGACCGGGTCACCTACTACGCAGCCGACGTCTACCAGGTGGCCCGGCAGGTGTCCTTCACGGTCGATGACCTGACCGTCGAGGGCTCGTCGGAGCGAGCCGCGATCGGAAGCGACAACACCAACAACATCATCAACACGATCCTGCCGTTCGACACCAAGAACGCGGTGAAGTGGAACGCCAACTACCTGTCCGGGTTCACCAGCGAGAAGCGCGACCTCAACGTCGAGGCCGTGATGCCGCATCTGGAGGACCAGTTGCTCTCCATCGGCCGCTCCCAGGTCGTCGGGTCCCTCGGCAGATTCGACCGCGGCGTGCGGTGGGAGCAGGAGCAGTTGGACGTCGGCGGATCCCGCTGGGTCTCGATGTACCTCCCCGTCTGGCTCTACTCGTTCCAACAGCGCAAGGGCCTGCTGCACTACATCGCGGTCAATGCCCGCACCGGCGAGACCATGGGCAGCGTCCCGATCTCGCAACCCAAGCTGCTCCTGGCAGCGTTCACCGTCGGCACGGTCCTCGAGGGCCTGGCCGGAGCGATCCTGGTGGCCACAGCATGATTCTCGATCTCATCGCCCAGTCCTCCGCCGTTGTCGGAGGACT
>JASLDK010000212.1 GCA_030145945.1 Nocardioides sp. | reverse complement strand
ACCGTCAGCAACAACGGGCTGGTGGCGACCGACGGCAAGATCACCGTCGAAGGAACCGCCTATGGCGGCAGGGCCAACTACATCCCCGACCCGATCTCCGGGCAACCGCCGATCGACGACCCCTTGAAAGACCTCATCCTCCCGCCCGACATGTCCGGCCTGACCCGCAAGACGCCGATCAACGGGTGCCCACCGGGCCCGGGCATCTACTCCGGCATCAACATGCGGGGACTCGTCTGCGCCCTCCCACCCGGTCTGTACGTCGTGACCGACGGGACCTGGGATCTCGCCGGCAATGCCTCGACCATCTTGAAGGGGAGCGGCGTCACGATCTTCCTGACCTGCTCGAACTCGGGGACGCCTCGCACCTGCAACCAAGGCGAGACCGGCGCAACCATCGACGCCTCCGGCAACGGCACGCTCGCCCTCCAGGGTCCGACGACGGGTCCGCTTGCGGGCCTGGCCATCGTCTACGACCGCAACAACACGGCCACATTGCGCCTGACCGGCAATGGCGCCGCCGGCTTCACCGGCACCATCTACGCCAGGAGCGGGACACTCCAGATGAACGGCAACGGCTGCGCGACCACATTGCACGCAGCCATCATCGTCAAGGACCTCACCATGAACGGCAACCCGGCCTGCCTCGACGCGACGTACGTCGCCGATCAGAACTGGAAACCGCTGCCGTCAGGCCTGCACCTGGACGACTGACGTCCACCGGTGGTGCGATCAGGACTTCGGAAGCTCCAGGTCGGAGGTGGCGAGCTCCTCGACGTTGACGTCCTTGAACGTCAGCACCTTCACGTTCTTCGCGAACCTCGCGGGGCGATACATGTCCCACACCCAGGCGTCGGTGATGCTCACCTCGAAGAAGACGTCGCCGCCCTCGGACCGCGCCTTCACGTCGACCGTGTTGCACAGGTAGAACCGGCGGTCGGTCTCGACGACGTACTTGAAGATGCCGACGACGTCGCGATACTCGCGGTAGAGGTTCAGCTCCTGCTCGGTCTCGTACTTCTCGAGCTCCTCGGCACTCACGACGCCAACCCTAGCCCTCTCCGCCAGCCAACGGCTCGAGACCGGCCGCGCGTCGCACGTTGACGAACCTCATCCGGTGCACTGGCGAGGGACCGTGCTCCTCGAGCGCCGCGGTGTGGGTGGCGGTGATGTAGCCCTTGTGGGTCTTGAAGTCGTACGCCGGCCACTCGGCGTCGAGCTCGAGCATGATCCGGTCCCGGGTGACCTTCGCCAGCACGGAGGCGGCGGAAACACATGCAGCCACCCGATCCCCCTTCCAGACGGCGAGGCCGGGAACACCGAGCCCGTCGACGGGGAACCCGTCGGTGAGGACGTACGACGGCGGGAGGGCAAGTTTCGCGACCGCACGCCGCAACGCCTCGATGTTGGCGACGTGCATCCCGAGGCGGTCGCACTCCTCCTGCGACATCACGACGACGGACCAGGCGAGCGCCCGCCGCACGATCTGGTCGTAGCAGCGTTCACGAGCACGTGCCGTGAGCAGCTTGGAGTCAGCAAGCCCCGGCACGATGCCTGCCTTTCCGGCAGGCAGGATCGCCGCACCGGCGACCAGCGGCCCGGCGCACGCGCCGCGTCCGGCCTCGTCGACGCCCGCGATCGGCTCGAAGCCGTGTCGCCGCAGCGCCCGCTCGTAGCCGTAGATGCCCGCATCGCGGCGGACGGTGGCTCCCCTGGGCAGACTGGACATGAACCTTCGGCGATGGACGCAGATCAGGTGCCGGGGACGGTGTCGAGCTTCTTCGCCTTCTCCAGCAACGATGCCGACGGCTGGTCCGGGACGCCATCGAAGACCGACGGACGGCTGATCCAACGCCACCGGTCCTGCGGCCAGATCAGCGTGAACACCTTGCCCACGACGAGGTCGGTGTCGACCCACGGACTCTGCGTGCACGGATCCTCGTTGACCCCGCACAGGTGCGCCCGCGAGTCGGCGGAGTTCTCGCGATTGTCGCCCAGCACCAGCATCTTGCCGGCCGGGATCGGTCCGATCGTCCAACTGCAGGGGTCGTTCTGCTTGCCCGAGCGGGCGCCGATCCAGTCGTCGATCTCCGCATCGCACGAGGCGGAGACCCGCTTCTGCAGGAAGGACGACTCATCGATCGGCTTGCCGTTGATCTTGATCCGGCCCTGCTCGTCACAGCATTCGATGACGTCGCCCTCGACGCCGATCACCCGCTTCACCAGGTGGCCCCCGGTCGGGTAGAGCCCGACCTTGGAGAGCAGCCCGGCCATGCCCGAGGGGGCTTGGGTGTCGGCCGACGTCAACCACTGCCCCGGGTCCTTGAACACGATCACGTCGCCGCGCTGCGGCGTACGCCCGAACCAGTAGGACACCTTCTGCACCAGGATCCGGTCGTTCTTGACCAGGCCCGGCTCCATCGACGGCGAGGGGATGTAGAAGGCCTGCACGAACAGCGCCTTGATCAAGATCGCCAGCCCCAACGCGACGGCAAGCAGCAGGATGCTCTCCTGCCACACAGGCAGGTGCTTGCGATCCTTCTTGCTCGACGACGTGGTCGAGGAGGTCCCGTCAGCGTCAGGGTTCAGGGACTCGTCGCTCGTCACAAGGTGCGAGTCTAGGAGGCGCTCCCCGAAATCAACGAAGGCCCGACCTGTGCAGGTCGAGCCTTCGTGGAAAGCGGCGGGGATCAGACCTCGCGACGCTCCTTGATCTTGGCCTTCTTGCCGGTGAGGTTGCGCAGGTAGTAGAGCTTCGCGCGACGCACGTCACCGCGGGTGACGACCTCGATGGACTCGAAGATCGGCGAGTGGAGCGGGAAGGTCCGCTCGACACCGACGCCGAAGGAGACCTTGCGGACGGTGAAGGTCCGGCCGATGCCGGAGCCGTGGACGCGGATCACGACGCCCTGGAAGACCTGGACACGGGAGCGCGTGCCCTCGATGACCTTGACGTGGACCTTGACGGTGTCACCGGCGCGGAAGGCCGGGACGTCGTCGCGCTTGGCGGCGTTGCCGAGGTCGGTGACCAGGGCGGGGCTCGGGTTGCTCATGATTCTCCTCGCGAGTGCGCACAGGTCAACCGCGGTGGTGGTGATGGAAACGGATCGGTCGTCACGGTCGGCGATTCCCCTGTGGCAGAAGCGTCCGTGACACCGACCAGCAATCCTCCCACAGGCCTGAATCGAGGAGAAATCAGCGACGCTTGGTCAACACCACGGTGTGCGGCGGAGCCGGCAGGTCGCGCCGCAGCCGGAACCCGGCCGACTTGTAGAGCTTCTGATTGCGGACGCTCCGCGCCCCCGTGAACAGCTGGTACGTCGACGGGCCGGCCGGCGCCACCGCCTCGATGTGCGCCAGCAGGGTGCGACCGAGCCCGCTCCCCTGCAGGTCCGGCGCCACCATCACCCGCCCGATGTCCCAGACATCCCCGTCGACCTTCCCGCGCACGGCGCCGACCAGGCGGCCGGCGCGACGCACGACCCAGGTGTCCCACTCGTCGAGCGATGCCCGGACGTCATCGAGGCTCTCGTTGAGCGCCGGGATGTCGAGGGTGTCGTTGGCCTGGGCCTCCTGCAGCCAGCAGGCCCGCTGCAGCGTGAGGATCTCCCCCGCGTCGCCCGGGGTCGCGCGCACGATGGGCGTGCCGTCGTCGAGCACGGACGGGGTCAGCAGGTCGGGGCGACGCTCCGCTGTGCGGCGTACGGCCTGCTCGTGGCGCCATGTCGCGACCTTGCCGTGGTCGCCCGAGCGCAGGACGGCTGGTACCTCGTGGCCGCGCCACTCGGGAGGCTTGGTGTAGACGGGGTATTCGAGCAGACCGCCCTCGGCGTGCGACTCCTCGACGAGGGACTCCGCATTGCCCATGAAACCGGGCAGCAGCCGCACCACGGCCTCGGTGATCGCCAGCGCGGCGACCTCTCCGCCGTTGAGGACGTAGTCACCGAGGCTGATCTCGCACACCTCGGCACGGCCACGGGCGTGGTCGATGACCCGCTGGTCGATGCCCTCATACCGGCCACACGCGAACACCACGTGCGACCGTGTCGCGAGGTCCTCGGCCACGCGCTGGTCGAATCGCTCCCCCGACGGCGTGGTGAAGACGATGGTGGTGCCGGGCTCGACGATCTCGTCGAACGCCGCTCCCCACGGCTCCGGCTTCATCACCATGCCCGCGCCGCCGCCGTACGGCGTGTCGTCGACCCGCCTGTGCTTGTCCTGCGAATAGCCGCGCAGGTCGTGCACCCGGAAGTCCAGGAGCCCCTTGTCAGCGGCCTTGCCGGGCAGCGACAGCTCCAGCGGCGCGAAGAAGCCCGGGAAGATGGTGAGGTAGTCGAGCCTCACTGTTCTTCCTGGTCCGCATCGTCGTCCGGGAACGGCGTCACCAGCCCCGGCCGGTCGGCGATCACCACGCGGCCACCCGCAAGGTCCACCTCGGGCACCAGCGCACTCACGAAGGGGACCAGTGCCTCGCGCCGGTCCGGTGTCTTGATCCGCAGCAGGTCCTGGGCGCCGTGCGTCAACCCGACGATCTCGCCGAGGTGCACGCCCTCCAGGTCGACGGCGGCCAACCCCACCAGCTGGTGGTCGTAGAACTCGTTGGGGTCCTCCGGCGTCTCGTCAGCAGGTACGACGGCCCGCAGCACGACCCCACGCGCCGTCTCTGCGGCATTGCGGTCGCCCAACTCGACAAAGGTGGCGAGCAACACACCCTGGTGCCACCGGGTGCGACCCACGGTGAGCGTGCGAGCGCTGAAGGCGGAGCCGCGGGGCGCCTCGACCAGCAGCACCGCGCCGTCGGCGTACCTGCGCTCGGGCTCGTCGGTGCGGACATCAACCGTCACCTCACCCCGGATGCCGTGCGGCTTGCCGATCCGTCCGACGACGACCTCGATGTTCTCCACGCCCGCCATTCTCCCGGAAATGCGAACAGCCCCGCACATCGGTGCGGGGCTGTTCGGATGGGATCTGCTCAGCGGCGGTCGGTGTCGACGAAGTCGACGCGGGTGCCGCTGTTGCCGGCGAGGGCTCCGATCACGGTGCGGAACGCGGTCGCGGTGCGACCGCTGCGCCCGATCACCTTGCCGAGGTCGTCGGGGTGGACCCGGACCTCGAGCACGGAGCCGCGACGCAGCTGCTTGTCGCGCACGACGACGTCGTCGGGGTGGTCGACCACTCCGCGGACGAGGTGCTCCAGCGCGTCAGCCAGCATCGACTCAGGCCTCGGTCGTCTCGGCGTCGGCAGCCTCGGCGGCCGGCTCCTCGGCGGGGGTCTCCGCGGCAGCGGCCTCGGCCGGCGCCTCCTCGACCTTCTTCTCGGCCTTCTTCTTGGCGGTCACCGCGGAAGCCTTGGGCTCGTTGGCGGCCTCCTTGAGGGCCTCGTTGAAGACCTCGAGCTTGTCGCGCTTGGGCTCCTTGACCTTGAGGGTGCCCTCGGCGCCGTCGACGCCCTTGAACTTCTGCCAGTCACCGGTGACCTTGAGGATCGCCTCGACGGCCTCGGTCGGCTGCGCGCCGACACCCAGCCAGTACTGCGCCCGCTCGGAGACGACGTCGATGTACGACGGGTCCTCCTTGGGGTGGTACTTGCCGATCTCCTCGATCACCGCGCCGTCGCGCTTCTTGCGCGAGTCGACGATGACGATGCGGTACTGCGGAACCCGGACCTTGCCCAGGCGCTTCAGACGAATCTTGACGGCCACGTTTGTGGTGTCTCCTTGAGAATGGTGGTGGGTGAGAATCGGACAACCAGGTGGGGACACCGGTGCCCGGACTCGGATGGGTCCTGAACCTTCGGTTGAGAGGGACCGACGGCGCAGAACTCAGCCGCTGATTCTGCCACGCACGGTCCACGGAGCAGAAATCAGGCCAGCCCTCAGGCCACGACCTTGCCGCGCAGAACCACGCGAGCAGGTTCGGCGAGCACCGACAGGTCGTCGACCGGGTTCCGCGGATAGACCACGAAGTCGGCCGGATCGCCCTCGTCGAGACCCGGATTCCAACCCAACCAGGCGCGTCCGCGCCACGACGCGGCCCCCAGCACGTAGTCGTTGGGCAGCCCCATCTCGGCCATCGCGAGGATCTCCTCGTGGAGGACGCCGTGCCGTGCGCTGCCGCCGCCGTCGCTGCCGACGAAGAGCGCCACGCCGGCATCGTACGCGTTCATCAGGACCTCGCGACGGTTCGCGTAGAGGGAGTCCATGGTCGCGGCATACGTCGGGAACTTGGCCCCTGCGGCCTCGACGAATTCCGGGAACTTCGCTGTCTGCAGCACCGTCGGCACCAACGCAACGCCCTGGGCGACCATCTGGTCCAGGTGGGCAGCGGTGAGGCCGGTCCCGTGCTCGATGCAGTCGATCTGGGCGTCGAGGAGCGGTCCGAGCGACGCGGCGCCGAAGCAGTGGGCGGTCACCTTCGCACCGTGGGCATGGGCGACCTGGATCGCCGCGGTCACCACCTCGGCGGGGAAGGAGGGCGCGAGGTCGCCCTCCTCACGCGAGATCCAGTCCCCCACGAGCTTCACCCAGCCATCACCCGCCAGGGCCTGCTCGGCGACGGTGTCGACCAGTGCGTCCGGCTCGACCTCGACGCCGTAGTCGCGCAGATAGCGCCGGGTGCGCGCAACATGACGACCGCACCTGATCAGCCGTGGCAGGTCTTCCCGTTCATGGACCCACCGGGTGTCGGCGGGCGAGCCACAGTCGCGGGTCAGGAGGACGCCGTTGTCGCGGTCCGCGATCGCGGTCCGCTCGATCTCGACGTCGTCGACCGCTCCCCCGTCCTCGAGTCCGAGATGGTTGTGGGCGTCGACGAGCCCGGGGACGATCCAGCCCTCGGCGGCAGTCTCCGCTCCCTGCAACCCGGCCGGACGTTGATGGGTGATGTGTCCGTCGACGACGTAGAACTCCCTGACCTCGCCGTCAGGCAGGACCGGACCGGAGAACCGCAGCACACTCACCCTGGCGACGCTACCGCGCGCGGCGGCGGAGCGGGAGTCAGAGGTGGGCCAGCAACCAGGTCGGCGACAGGGTCGTGGCGCCGACGCCGTACACCCGGGCATCGAGCGCCCGGTCAGCCGTCACGACGACCACCCGACCGCCCTTCTCGGCGGCCTTGCGGGCCTCCTCGACGATCGTCGCGTCGCCGTCCTTCGGCGCGTGCACCGTGCGGACGTGCGCATCCCTGCCGGCACGCACACCACCCTTGGCCTGCCCCTCGAGGACCAGCACGACGACGTCGTACTCGATGTCGGCGACCAGCAGTTGTTCGTGCAACCGTGCCGCGGCGCCGGCGCGGTCCTTCCACCAGCCGTCAGGGCGAGCGCCGACGACATTCGCGCCGTCGACGATCAGCGTGCTCACTTCAGGAACTTGGAGAAGTCCTTGGGAAGTTGCAGGTTCTCTGCCGCTGCCTCGTAGTCGATGTCCTGCCCGATCCCGAACGGGTTCGGCGTGGCGGCGGCTGCCTTCTCCTTGGCTGCTGCGGCCTCCTGCGCAGCCTTGGCCGGGTTGCCCGACTTGCGCGCACCCTTGCCCTTGGTCTGCTTGGCCTTCTGCTTGGCGCTGACCCGCTTGCCGCCACCGGGGCCACCCATTCCGGGCATCCCCGGCATTCCGGGCATCCCCGGCATGCCGCCGCCGCGGGCCATCTGCATCATCATCTTGCGCGCCTCGAAGAAGCGGTCGACGAGGTTGTTGACGTCGGAGACGGTGCGACCCGACCCCTTGGCGATGCGTGCCCGGCGCGAGCCGTCGATCAGCTTCGGGTTCGCTCGCTCGGCGGGCGTCATCGAGCGGATGACCGCTTCGACCCGATCGATCTCGCGCTCGTCGAAGTTCTCGAGCTGCTCGCGGATCTGACCCATGCCGGGCAGCATCCCGAGGATCTTCTGCATCGAGCCGAGCTTCTTCAACTGCTGCATCTGCGACAGGAAGTCGTCGAGCGTGAAGTCGCCCTGGGTGAGCTTCTCCGCGGCCTTCATGGCCTCGTCCTGGTCGAAGGCCTTCTCAGCCTGCTCGATCAGGGTCAGGACGTCGCCCATGTCGAGGATGCGCGAGGCCATCCGGTCGGGGTGGAAGACGTCGAAGTCGGTCATCTTCTCGCCGGAGGAGGCGAACATGACCGGACGGCCGGTGACCTGGCGGATGGACAGGGCAGCACCACCGCGGGCGTCACCGTCGAGCTTGGTGAGAACCACGCCGTCGTACCCGACACCGTCGAGGAAGGCCTGCGCGGTGATCAGCGCGTCCTGACCGATCATCGCGTCGACGACGAAGAGGACCTCGTCAGGCTGGACGGCGTCGCGGATGCCGGCGGCCTGCGCCATCATCTCGGCGTCGACGCCGAGACGACCCGCGGTGTCGACGATCACGACGTCGTGCAGCTTGCGCTTGGCCTCCTCGATCGAGGCCTTCGCGACGGAGACCGGGTCACCGATGCCGTTGCCCGGCTCGGGCGCATAGACAGGGACGCCGACCTTCTCGCCGTTGACCTGCAACTGCTGCACCGCGTTGGGACGCTGGAGGTCGCAGGCGACCAGCATCGGCGTCTTGCCCTGCTCCTTGAGCCACAGCGCGAGCTTCGCGGCGAGCGTGGTCTTTCCGGCACCCTGCAGACCGGCGAGCATGATGACCGTCGGGCCGCTCTTGGCATAGCGCAGGCGACGGGTCTCGCCACCGAGGATCTCGATCAACTCGTCGTTGACGATCTTGATGACCTGCTGCGCGGGGTTCAGCGCACCGCTGACCTCCTCGCCGCGGGCCCGCTCCTTGACCGCGGTCACGAACTCCTTGACGACCGGCAGCGCGACGTCTGCCTCGAGCAGCGCGATCCGGATCTCCCGGGCGGTTGCGTCGATGTCGGCCTCGGAGAGCCGTCCCTTGCCGCGAAGGTTCTTGAAGGTCGCGTTGAGGCGGTCGGACAGTGTGGCGAACAAGTGCAGGTCCTCGGCGTTGAGAGGGAAAAGGCCACCTCCACCCTAGTTCAGGCGCCGATGGTCCCGCTGATCGCGGTGCGGACGGCATGTGCTGCCTGCGCTGCGCGCGTCTCGGACAGCCCGCCCGCTGCGACCTCCTGGACGTAGAACACGTCCACGGCCTGCGGGCCGAGCGTCGAGATGTGGGCCGAGCGCACGGTCATGTCGAGGGACGCCAGCGCGGCGCTGACGACGTACACGACCCCGAGGCGGTCGGCGGCCCGAACCTCGATGACGGTCGCCTGGTCGCTGGCCTCGGGGCGCACGACGACGGTCGGGTCCAGGTCGCCCGATCCGGCACGTCGGCTGATCCTGGCCGCCACGTCGAGACGTCCGGACGTGATCGCGTCGAACCGGTCGCGCAAGGCGCGGGGGTCGAGGTCGCCGTCATCGACGTCCCAAACCGACACTCCGTAGTCCTCCTGCGACCACAGCCGAGCGGCCCGCACCGTGACCCGGCGCAAGGCGAAGACGGCCGCGATGTCGGCGAGCAGGCCGACCCGGTCGACTCCGACGACGGTCACCCGCGATCCGTCGCCCACCGGCTCGACCGCGATCGAGATCTCACGGCCGCTGACGTCTCGCGGAATAGGGATCTCATCCATGGCGAGGGGCGGAGGGAAGCTCCCCTGGATGAGAGCCGCCCGCGCACGACGCGACAGGTCGTGGATCAGGCCCGCCCGCCACGACGACCACGCCTTGGGCGAGGCCGCCTTCGCGTCGGCCTCGGTGAGTGCAGTGAGCAGGGACAGCGCATCCGGAGTGTCGATGTGCGCGATCAAGGCGTCAATGGTGGCGGGATCGTCAGGGTCACGCGTCGTGGCCATGTCGGCGAGCAGCAGGTGCCAGCGCACGAGTTGGGCGATCAGGGCGACCTCGTCGGGGGCGAATCCCATCCGGGTGGCGATGTCCCGGGCAAGCGGCTCCCCGGCCCGGCTGTGCTCGGTCAGTCCGCCCTTGCCGATGTCGTGGAGCAGAGCGGCCACCAGGAGGACGTCGGGCCGGGAGACGTCACGGATCAGCGCCGCCGCCTCGATGCAGGTCTCCACGACGTGCCGATCCACGGTGTACCTGTGGATCGCCGACGCATGTGGCAACAGCCGGATCCGTTCCCACTCGGGCACGATCCGCTCCAGCGCGCCGGTCTCCTCGAGTGTGTGCCACACGGGCAACAGCCCGGGACCGGCAGCCAGCAGTCGCACGAACTGCTGGCGGGCCTCGTCAGGCCAGGGCGCGGGCAGCGGTGCACCCTCGCGCGCCAGACGCGCCGCGGTCGACGGCGCGAGGACGACGTCGCGCACCGCCGCCTCGGCCGCAGCTCGCAACAGCAGGACAGGGTCGTCGGCCGGCCTGGCTCCGGCCTCCAGCACGATCTCGTCCCGGGACAGGGCGACGCCCGGGGCCACCCGTTCGAGCGCGGGGCGCCGTGGACGCGCGGCAGGGGTACGTCGTACCGCGTCATCGGCGCGCCGCCAGGCGAGCTGCGACAGGTGGGCGACCCGTCGACCGAGTTCCCGGACGGTGCGCTGCGCCGCGGCCTCATCCGGGAGCCCGAGCCCTGCGGCGAGCGGGCGCCAGTGCTCGGGCGCGATCCGGTCACTCCCCCGCCCCGCGGCAACGTGCAGGAGGTCACGAATGTCGAGGAGTTGCTGACGGCAGCGTTCGAGATCTGCCGAAGGGACGTCGACCAGCCAGGTGGCAGTGAGGCTCCGGAGCACGGTGGCATCACGCAGGCCGCCCTCCGCCTCCTTGAGCTCGGGCAGCGACAGATGAGCCAACTCCCCCACGAGCCGGTGCCGATTGCGCACCAGTTCATGGAGTTCTGGCAGGCATTGGCGGGCTCGGCGGCGCCACTGCGTCAGAGCCGACGACCGCAGGCGCAGCGTCAGGGCGGGGTCACCGGCGAGATGGCGCGCGTCCAGCAGACCGGAAGCGACCCGGACGTCCTGACCGGCTGCGTCCAGCATCTCGGGCAGCGTGCGAACGGCATGGTCGAGCTTGGCTCCCGAGTCCCACAGCGGATACCAGACCTGCTCGGCGAGCAGAATCCACGACGACAGGTCCACCCCGTCGTCGACCACCAGCACGACGTCGAGGTCGGAGTACGGCGCCAGCTCGCCGCGGCCGTAGCCACCGACCGCCACCAACGCCACCCCCGCGTCGGGACCGGCCGCGTCGGCGTACGCCCGGGCGCAGAGGTCGTCCGCGGCCTTCGTCCGTTCGGCTCGCTCCGCGCCGGTCATCGCTCTGCCATCGTCGGGTCAGCCCTGCCCGAAGTGTGGCCGGGCACCACCGGTGGCGGTGTGCAGGTCATAGGCCGTCTCAGCATGGATGACGAGGTCGACGCCGGCCACCTCGTGCTCGGGATCGACCCGGAAACCGATCGTCCTCTCCAACCCCCACACGATCAGCGCGGTCATCGTGAAGGAGAAGGCCAGGGTCACTCCGGCAGCCAGCAACTGCTTGCCGAGCTGGTCGACGCCGCCGCCGTAGAAGAGACCGTCGACAACCGTGACGGACGACGACGCAAGCAGTCCGACGATGATGGTGCCGACCAGTCCTCCGACGAGGTGGACGCCGACGACGTCCAGCGAGTCGTCGTACCGGAACCGGTACTTCAGCCCCACCGCGAGCGCACAGACAGACCCCGCCGCGAGACCGACGAGCATCGCGCCGATCGGAGTGACCGTCCCGCACGACGGCGTGATCGCCACCAGCCCCGCGACGACTCCGGACGCGGCGCCGAAGGAGGTGGCGTGACCATCCCGATGCCGCTCGACACCCAGCCAGGCCAGCAGGCCGGTGCATCCGGCGAGAAGTGTGTTGACGAAGACGATCGCTGCCGTGTTGTTGGCGCCGAGCGCCGAGCCGGCGTTGAAGCCGAACCAGCCGA
>JASLDK010000157.1 GCA_030145945.1 Nocardioides sp. | reverse complement strand
GGGAGGAGAGCGTGGACTTCGACGGGCGGGGCGACTATCGGCCCGAAGCTGAGCATGCTGATGTGACAGGTGACGCATCCACCGACGAAACAGATTGAACACACCCCGGTGACATGCTGCTAACCTGAGGCCTCCGCCGCGTGGGCCAATGCCGTCCCTTGCGACCCACCTTCTGTGGATCACGAGCCCACCGCATTCGGTGCGCCGACGCCCTCAGACGTAGTCGACGGGAGGCACTCCATGCCTTATCTCCACCGGTTCCCGCCACCGCAGGGTCTCTACGACCCTCGCCATGAGAAGGACGCCTGCGGTGTCGCCTTCGTCGCGACGCTGACCGGGGTCGCCAGCCACGACATCGTGGCCAAGGCCCTGACGGCCCTGCGCAACCTCGATCACCGAGGTGCCGCGGGGCCGGAGGCCAACTCCGGTGACGGAGCAGGGATTCTGCTCCAGGTCCCCGACACCTTCCTGCGCGCGGTCGCGGCCGACGCAGGGTTCGCGCTTCCCGCTGCGGGCACGTACGCCGTCGGCACCGCGTTCATCCCCGGCGACGAGGGCGAGGTCGCCAAGACCCGCGGTCGCATCGAGGAGATCGCCGCAGAGGAGAACCTGACCGTCCTCGGCTGGCGTGAGGTGCCGATCGAGCCGAGCATCCTCGGCACGATGGCGCGCAGCGTCATGCCGGCGTTCGTCCAGCTCTTCGTGCAGGCCGATGGGGGCGCCGGAGGCACTCTGCTCCATGGCATGGACCTCGAGCGACTCGCCTTCTGCCTGCGCAAGCGGGCTGAGCGCGAGACCGACGTCTACTTCCCGTCGCTGTCCTCGCGCACCCTCGCCTACAAGGGCATGTTGACGACCGACCAGCTCGACAACTTCTTCCCCGACCTCCGCGACGAGCGGATGGAGTCGGCGATCGGTGTCGTGCACTCACGGTTCTCGACCAACACCTTCCCGAGCTGGCCGCTGTCGCACCCGTTCCGGTTCATCGCCCACAACGGCGAGATCAACACCGTCATGGGCAACCGCAACTGGATGCGTGCCCGCGAGGCGCTGCTGCACTCCGAGCTGATCCCGGGCGACCTCGAGCGGATCTTCCCGATCTGCACCCCGGGCGCGAGCGACTCGGCGTCGTTCGACGAGGTCCTCGAGCTGCTCCACCTCGGTGGCCGCAGCCTGCCGCACTCGGTGCTGATGATGATCCCCGAGGCGTGGGAGAACCACACCGAGATGGATGCGAAGCGGCGCGACTTCTACCGCTTCCACTCCGCCACCATGGAGCCCTGGGACGGGCCGGCATGTGTCGTCTTCACCGACGGCACCCAGATCGGCGCGGTCCTCGACCGCAACGGCCTGCGCCCCTCCCGCTTCTGGGTCACCGACGATGGTCTGGTGGTGCTTGCGTCCGAGGTCGGCGTACTCGACCTCGACCCGGCCACCATCGTCCGCAAGGGCCGCCTCCAGCCGGGCCGGATGTTCCTCGTCGACACCGACGAGCACCGGATCATCGAGGACGAGGAGATCAAGGACGCCCTCGCGTCCGAGAACCCCTACGGCGAATGGTTGGACGGTGGGATCATCCACCTCGACGACATCCCTGAGCGTGAGCACATCGTGCACACCCACGCCTCGGTCACGCGTCGCCAGCAGATCTTCGGCTACACCGAGGAGGAGCTGCGGGTCATCCTCACGCCGATGGCCAACACCGGCGGCGAGGCGCTCGGTTCGATGGGCACCGACTCTCCGATCGCAGCACTGAGCGAGAAGCCTCGGCTGCTGTTCGACTACTTCAGCCAGCTGTTCGCACAGGTCACGAACCCGCCCCTGGATGCCATCCGCGAGGAGCTCGTCACCTCGCTCAACGGCACCATCGGTCCCGAGGCCAACCTGCTCGAGCCCGGCCCGGCGTCCTGTCGCCAGATCGTGGTGCCGTTCCCGGTCATCTCCAACGATGACCTGGTCAAGATCCGCCACATCAACCGTGACGGCGACCACCCCGGCTTCCGAACCCACGTCGCTCGCGGCCTCTACGAGGTCGAGGAGGGCGGTGAGGCCCTGGTTCGGCGGATCGAAGAGATCTGCCGCGAGGTGTCCGAGGCGATCGCCGACGGTGCGCGCATCGTCGTGCTGTCCGACCGGCACGCCGACCAGTTCAACGCGCCGATCCCGTCACTGCTGCTGACCGCTGCGGTTCACCACCACCTGGTCCGCGAGAAGACCCGCACCCAGGTCGGCCTCCTCGTCGAGGCCGGCGACGTCCGCGAGGTGCACCATGTGGCGCTGCTCATCGGTTTCGGTGCGGCTGCGGTCAACCCCTACCTCGCGATGGAGAGTGTGGAGGACCTCGCGCGGGAGGGCTATTACGTCAACGCCGACCCGGAGCAGGCCGTCAAGAACCTGATCAAGGCGCTCGGCAAGGGCGTGGTGAAGGTGATGTCGAAGATCGGCGTCTCGACGGTCGCGTCCTACACCGGCGCGCAGATCTTCGAGTGCATCGGCCTCTCGCAGGAGGTCATCGACCGCTACTTCACTGGTACGACGTCCAAACTGGGCGGCATCGGGATCGACGAGATCGCCCGCGAGGTCAAGATGCGTCACGACCGGGCCTACCCGGTCAGCGGCGTCCCTGCCCCGCACCGGGTCCTCGAGACCGGTGGCGAATACCAGTGGCGTCGCGAGGGTGAGCCGCACCTGTTCAACCCGGAGACGGTCTTCCGCCTGCAGCACGCGACGCGTGAGCGCCGCTATGACGTGTTCAAGGCCTACACCACGGGGGTCGACGACCAGGCCGCCGAGCTGAAGACGCTGCGCGGCCTGTTCCGACTGCGCACCGGAGTGCGTCGCCCGGTGCCGATCGACGAGGTCGAGTC
>JASLDK010000131.1 GCA_030145945.1 Nocardioides sp. | reverse complement strand
CTCGGCGTGCAGACGGGTGATCGCGTCGAAGACGCCATCCCCCGGCATGGGCACGCCGGCGGCACGGTTGAGCACCGGACGCAGCGCCTTGACCAGCCGACGCTGAATGGGCAGGAAGCGTTCGAGGTACCACCCCAGAGCCTCCGGCAGCGCCAACAGGCGCAGGGTCTCGGCGGTCGGTGCGCAGTCGACGACGATGACGTCCCACGCGCCGGAACGGGCGTGCTGGCGCAGTTCGAGCAGCGCCAGCACCTCCTCGGCTCCGGGGATGACGGTCATCTCCTCGGCGGCGACGGGATCCATGCCGACGGCGTCGAGGACGGAGAGCAGGTAGCGCTGCACGTCTGCCCAGGACTGTTCGAAGCGCAACTGGGCGTCGACTTGTTGCAGGAAGAGCAGGGGGGCGACCTCGACGGGGTCCGCACCGGCAGGGGTCGAGCCCCGGCCGTAGGCGTCGGCGAGTGAGTGTGCGGCGTCGGTCGAGATCACCAGCGTCCGCAACCCACTGGCTGCGGAGAGGGCGGCCGTTCCGGCAGCGACGGTGGACTTCCCGACGCCGCCCTTGCCGGTGAAGAGGACGATCCGCACGCGGTCAGGCGCCGGACTCGACGCGCTTCTTCAATCCCTTGAGCGCGGTGTCGATCAGGATCTTCTCGCCCTTGCGCTTCAGCATGCCGATGAGCGGGATCGAGACGTCGAGTGCGAGGCGATAGGTGACCTCGGTGCCGGCACCGGTCTCGCGCAGCACGTAGGCACCTTCGAGTGCCTTGAGCATCTTGCCCTCGAGAAGCGTCCAGGTGACCTGACGGTCGCCGTCCCAGACATAGGACAACGTGTATTCGTCCTTGATGGGCGAGACGTCGAGGGCGAAGAACACCTCGCGTGCCCGTCCGGCCTGGGTCGGGTCGGCAGCGTCGTACGACGAACGCACGTCGGCGACCGTGACGCCCTTGGCCCACTGGGGATAGGCGGCGAAATCGGCAATGACGGCCATCACTTCGGCGGCTGGTGCATCGACGACGATCGATGAGGACGTCTGTTCGGCCATGCGGGAAGGCTACCGGACCCGTGGCCCCCCGCAGGTGGCGGAGTAGGCTCGGGCCGCTTGTTACCGGCCGGTCAGATCAGGAGAAACGGTGCGCGAGTACTCCACCCCGCAGACCATCGAGATCCCCACCTCGGGAAACCTCACCGACGACGTGGTCCGCAATGCGGCCGAGGCGCCGTCGACGGTGCAGTTCAGTCGCGCGACGGCAGACGGCGGATGGTCCGACGTGACCTGCGCCGAGTTCCTTGCCGAGGTGTCCTCCGTCGCCAAGGGCCTGATGGCCGCCGGGATCGAGGCAGGTGACCGCGTCGCCGTCATCTCGCGCACGCGCTACGAGTGGACGTTGCTCGACTATGCGATCTGGTTCGCCGGTGCAGCGACGGTGCCGATCTACGAGTCCTCCTCCGAGGAGCAGGTCAACTGGATCCTGTCGGACTCCGAGGCGCGCGCGATCGTCTGTGAGGACGCCTCCCACCTCGCGAAGGTGGACGCGATCCGCGCCGATCTGCCGGCACTCCAACAGGTGTGGACTATCGACGACGGCGCCGTCACGACACTGACCGCCCTCGGCACCGAGGTCTCCGACACCGACCTCGAGGCCCGTCGTACGACGACCGGGCCTGATGCTCTCGCAACGCTGATCTACACGTCCGGGACCACCGGACGCCCCAAGGGCTGCATGCTCACCCACGACAACTTCCAGACCGAGCTGTGCGTCGCGGTCGCCGAACTGGAGCGGCTCTTCGACTCGGAGGGTGCCTCCACACTGCTGTTCCTGCCCCTCGCGCACGTGTTCGCCCGGATCATCCAGGTCGGCTGCATCAAGTCCCGCACTCGTTTGGGACACAGCGCGGACATCAAGAACCTGCTGCCCCAGTTGGCGACCTTCAAGCCCACGTTCATCCTCGCCGTGCCCCGGGTGTTCGAGAAGGTCTTCAACACCGCATCGCAGAAGGCGGCGGCCGATGGCAAGGGGAAGATCTTCGACCGCGCCGCAGAGGCGGCGATCGCCTATTCGCGCGCGCTCGACTCGGGTCGCGTGCCGCTGCGCGTTCGTGGCCAGCACGCACTGTTCTCTCGACTCGTCTACGGCAAGCTCCGCTCCGCGCTCGGCGGCAACTGCGAGTTCGCGGTCTCGGGCGGCGCACCGCTCGGCGATCGCCTCGGCCACTTCTACCGGGGGGTGGGTGTCACGATCCTCGAGGGATATGGCCTCACCGAGACAACCGCGGCGCTGACCGTCAACCTGCCGGACGCGCAGAAGGTGGGCACCGTTGGTCGCCCACTGCAAGGTACGGCGGTCCGGATCGCCGACGACGGCGAGCTGCTCTTCCGCGGCGGCCAGGTGTTCACCGGCTACTGGAAGAACCCCGATGCGTCGAGCGATGCGTTGGATGCCGACGGCTGGTTCCACACCGGTGACGTCGGCGAGGTCGACGACGAGGGCTTCGTCCGGATCACCGGCCGCAAGAAGGAGATCCTCGTGACCGCCGGCGGCAAGAATGTCGCACCAGCCGTCCTGGAGGACCGGGTCCGAGCGTCTGCACTGGTGAGCCAGTGTCTGGTCGTGGGCGACGGCCAACCCTTCATCGGGGCCCTCGTCACGATCGATGAGGAGGCTTTCCCCGCCTGGGCCGAGCAGCACGGCAAGAACGGGAAGATCGCCGACCTGGTCGACGACGAGGACCTGCGTGCGGAGATCCAGACCGCTGTCGACGACGCCAACAAGGCGGTGTCGAAGGCCGAATCGATCAGGAAGTTCACCATCCTGCCGACGGACTGGACCGAGGAGGCGGGGCAGGTCACGCCCAGCCTGAAGCTGAAGCGGAACGTCGTGATGCGCGAGTGCCGCGACGAGATTGCCGCTCTCTATTCCTGACCTCCGCCGCTGACCTGTCGGGCGATTCCGACGGGACCATAGTCCCGATGGGCCATGGCCACGGTCGCGATCGGCCAACATTGCGACGCATTTCACGATTTCCCTCACTCCTGCGGCTGTTCGTTCGCTAGCCTCGGCCTGCCTGCAGCGGGTCGCCGCGGGCTCAACACATGGGGAGCGGGAGGGCTCTGAAGTGGACCGTCGCAGGTTGTTGCTCGTCGTCGCAGCGGTGATCGCCGCACTGGGGGTGGGCCTCGTATTCATCTTCGCCCGTGGTGCTGAGAACCGCGCTGCCGAGAAGTACCAGACGACCAAGGTCGTCACCGTCGCCGCTGGGAAGACCGTCCTGCCCGGCGAGAGCATCAAGTCGGCTCTCGACACCGGCAAGTTGGCGGAGACCGCTGTCCCGCAGGGTCAGGTCCTCGAGAACTCACTGCGGCAGAGCGACCTCGGCAATCTGGACGGCAAGGTTGCGCTGACCACGCTGTACGCCGGCGAGCAACTGCTCTCCACCAAGTTCGGCGGTGTCGGCGACCCGGTCGATGTTGCCTCACTGCCCCTGCCGAAGGGCATGATCGCCAAGCCGGAGTCCTTCGACCTCCCGGTCGGCTCGTTCATCGAGCCCGGCTCGCAACTCGCTGTCTTCCTCACCGTCGACCCGGCGACGCCGACCTGCCTGTTGATCGACCGAGTGACCGTGCTCTCCAAGGGTGCCCAGACGGCTACGACCGACACCACGCAGGACCCGAATGCCGCAGCCACGAGCGCACCGGCTCTGCACCTCGCTGTCACGCAGCAGCAGTTCCAGTGGATCCAGGACGGACGCGAGCGCGGCCAACTCTCGGTCGCGCTGCTGAACTCTGCGAGCAGTGTGGAGCTCGACAAGACCGGGCCCTGCGCCAACATCCGCGACGGCAAGTGAGGTCGCCATGCCGGTTCTCGTAGAACAGGATCCGCAGCTCGTCGAGAGCCTGATCCACGCCATGCCGACCGGCTCCCACGCCGTCAGCAGCACCGAGCGGGCGATGGCCTGGCTCGACCAGCACGCCGACGAGTACGTCGTCGCCCTCGGCCCCACGGTCGACCTGCCGTCGGCACTCGCGACCGCCGAGGAGCTGCGGATCAAGCGGCCCACGGTGAGTGTCATCCTGCTCCGTCACGAGTTCGACACCGACGTCCTGACGCGGGCCATGCAGGCCGGCGTACGCGATGTCGTCGTCGCGGGCGGCGACGAGAAGGCCCTGACCAGTGCGATCGAGCGCGCCCACCAGCTCTACCAGGCGTTGCGTGGCCCGGGCGGCGCTCGCCAGCTCGGTCGGATCGTCACCGTCTTTTCGCCCAAGGGTGGCGTCGGCAAGACGACCTCCTCGGTCAATCTCGCTCTCGCGCTGAGCGACAAGGGCGCCCGCAAGGTGTGCCTGGTCGATCTCGATCTCGCCTTCGGAGACGTCGCGATCACGATGCAGCTCTTCCCGACGCACTCCATCGAGCAGGCCGTCGGGTCCGAGGACTCGATCGACCTCGCGATGCTCGAGGGTCTGCTGACCCGGCACCAGGACACCCTGACGATCCTGGCCGCTCCCGCCCATCCAGATGTTCGGGAGCGGGTCACTCCCCTGCTGATCTCCCGGATCCTGCGCGCGCTGCGTGACGGCTTCGACTACATCGTCGTCGACACCTCCCCGTCCTTCGATGACGCCACCCTGACCGCCCTGGACGAGACCGACGAGTGCGTCATCGTCGCCACGCTCGACGTACCGACTCTGAAGAACGTCAAGGTCGCCCTCGAGACGATGGACATGCTCAGCATCGCCCGCGGGCACCGTCATCTGCTGCTCAACCGCGCCGACGACGCCGTGGGCATCAGCGTGGAGAAGGTCGAGGCGATCCTCGGCATGCCGGTCAGCGCGCAGGTCGCCACCGCGGTCGACATCGCGGCGGCCACCAACGCCGGCACCCCCATCGTGTCGCACAAGCCCAGCCACGCGGCGAGCATCGCCTACGCCAACCTGGCCGCTTCCGTCACCGGTGAGCCGATCGGGGCGCCGAGCTCCGCAGCCACCGCCGAACACGCCGAACCGGCTCGATCGCGCGGACTCTTCCGTCGAGGCAGGGGCTGAGCCATGTCGAGTCTTTCCGAACGTCTCGCCGCCGCCCGACGCGAAGCCGCCGCTCAGGGGCGCCACGTCGCAGAGCCCGGCTCTGACAACGAGATGCTGGCCGACGTCGTCGGTGCCACCGAGGCTCCCGCGACGGCTGAGCCGCAGGCAGCAGCCACCTCCACATCACCGGCCACTCTGACCGCTGCGGAGAGCAAGGCCCCGGGGCCGCTGTCCTCGCGGGCTGCCGCCGCTGGCAGTGACGGCAAGAGCGGTCGCCGGATCGCCGGCACCGAGACCGACCGTCTCGAAGACCTCAAGGCCAGCGTCCACGGCGAGCTGATCAAGCAGCTCGGCCCGCATCTCTACGACGCGGAGATGGATCAGGACGAGCTCGACAAGACGGTTCGCTCGGTCCTCTCCGACGTGCTCGGCGCGCAGGACCGTCCGCTGAGCGCGGCCGACCGCGCCCGGGTCACGCAGGAGATCACCGACGACATCCTGGGATACGGACCGATCGACCCCTACCTTCGCGACCCCGAGGTCTCCGAGGTCATGGTCAACGGGCACGACAACGTCTGGCTGGAGAAGGGTGGTCGCCTGATGAAGGCGGAGGCCCACTTCGCCGATGAGGCCCACCTGCGCCGCACGATCGACAAGATCGTGTCCCGCATCGGCCGTCGCGTCGACGAGTCCTCCCCGATGGTCGACGCCCGCCTCCCTGACGGGAGCCGTGTCAACGCGATCGTTCCGCCGCTCGCCATCGACGGCTCTGCACTGACGATCCGGAAGTTCTCGACGGACCCGCTGACCGTCCAGGACCTGATCAACTTCGGCTCCCTCACCCCGCAGACCGCCGACTTCATCGACGCATGTGTCCGCGGGCGTCTGAACGTGATCGTGTCCGGCGGCACGGGTGCCGGCAAGACCACGACCCTCAACGTGCTGTCGTCCTTCATCCCCACCGACGAACGCATCGTGACGATCGAGGACGCTGCCGAGCTCCAACTCAAGCAGGAGCACGTGGTGCGACTGGAGTCGCGCCCCGCCAACATCGAGGGCAAGGGCGCGGTCACCATCCGCGACCTGGTGCGCAACAGCCTGCGCATGCGCCCCGATCGCATCGTTGTCGGCGAGGTCCGTGACGCCTCGGCGCTCGACATGCTGCAGGCGATGAACACCGGTCACGACGGTTCCATCTGCACCCTGCACTCGAACGGCCCACGCGACACGTTGGCTCGCATGGAGACCATGGTGCTGATGGCCGGTATGGACCTGCCGATCCGCGCCATCCGCGAACAGGTCGCCTCTGCCGTGGACCTGATCGTCCACCAGACCAGGTTCAAGGACGGTTCGCGCCGGATCACGCACATCACCGAGGTGGAACGGATGGAGGGCGACATCATCACCCTCCAGGACATCTTCATCTTCGACAACTCTGCCGGGTTCGACGAGAACGGCCGGATCCTCGGTCGTCTCCGGTCCACGGGACTTCGACCGAAGTTCCTGGAGAAGCTCGCCTACGCCAACGTGGCGGTCGACCCGACGATCTTCCGGACGGAACGCATCTGATGAACGGGCAGCGACTGCTGCGTCGAGGAGTGGCCACCGGCCTGGTGGCCCTGCTCGCCGCACTTATCGCCATGGTGACGGCTGGATCGTCCTACGCCGCGGACGGTGGCGGTATCGCTCACGTGGAGTCGACCGGCGACAGCCTGCGGATCCTGGTCGACGTCCCCGCTGACACCCAGGTCGACCTCGCCGGCGTGAAGGCAACACTCGACGGCACGAACCTCGAGGCGAAGGCGGAGCGCACCAATTCCGGAACTGCCGTCAAGCGGACCACCGTGCTCGTGCTGGACACCAGCAACTCGATGGGCAAGCAGGGCCGTTTCGCCGCCGCAAAGGCAGCTGCGACGACCTACCTCCAAGCCGTGCCGGCAGACGTTCAGGTCGGCATCGTCACCTTCGACAGCGCTGTCAAGGTCGCTCTCGAACCGACCGCAGACCGCGAAGAGGCGCAGAACGTCATCGACGGGCTCACTCTCAGCAAGAACACGCTGCTCTACGACGGCCTGGTGCAGGCAACCTCGGTCGCAGGCGACAGCGGCCAGCGTTCGCTGCTCCTCATCTCCGACGGCGCCGATGTCGGCAGCACCGCGACTCTCGAGTCTGCGACCGCTGCCATCAGGGACTCCGGCGATCGGGTGCACATCGTCGGACTCGACCTGCCAGAGGACCAGCTGGCACCGCTACGGACCATCGCCGCCGCGGGCAACGGAGACGTCATCACGGCAACCGGCACGGCACTTGCCGCTGCCTTCGCCCAGCAGGCCGAGGCGCTCGCGGACCAGGTCCTGGTCACCGCTCCTCTTCCGGACGGATTCTCGAAGGACACCGCGACTGTCGAGGTGACCCTGCCGACGAGCGCTGCGCCCGTCGTCGCACGTGCACTGGCCAAGATCGAGAGTGCGAGCTCGGGAAGCACGCCCGACTCCGCGCTGCCGACGATTCCCAGTCCTGACAACCACGGGTGGGTCGCCCCGGGTTGGTTGATGTGGGTGGGGGTCGGGATCGTCGCCGTCGGACTTCTCGGCGTTGCGATCCTGCTGGTTCCTGCCAAGGCATCGCCGATGAGCATCGCCGATCGCGTTTCGGCCTACAGCACTCGTGTGACCGGCTACGACGAGCGCACTGAGCACAAGCCTCAGGCCGACCCCGTCCTCGATCAGGCCAAGGCAGCAGCTGCCAACATCCTCGAGCGCAACAGCGCGATGAACGAGCGGATGACGCGTCGGCTCTCGGCCGCTGGCAGCGAGTTCAAGCCTTCGGAATGGCTGCTGCTCCACATTGGTTCGGTGCTGGTCAGCGGTGTCGTCGGTCTTCTGCTCGGCAAGGGCAGCATCATCGTCGGCCTGCTCTTCGTGGTCATCGGCTTCGTGATCCCGCCGATATATCTCCGTTTCAAGGCTGGCCGGCGCCGCAACGCGTTCGATGCCGCGCTGCCAGAGGTGCTCCAACTGCTGGCAGGCGCCCTGAGCGCGGGCCTCTCGCTCGCCCAGGCCGTCGATACCGTGGTGCGCGAGGGACCGGAGCCGATCGCCTCCGAGTTCAAGCGTGTCCTGGTCGAGGCAAGGATCGGCGTGTCGATCGAGGACGCCTTCCAGGGCGTCGCTGACCGGTTCGGCAGCAAGGACTTCGCCTGGGCCGTCATGGCCATCCGCATCCAGCGGCAGGTCGGCGGAAACCTCGCAGAACTGCTGACCACGGTCGCAGCAACGATGCGAGAGAGGCAGTACCTCCGCCGCCACGTCCGCGCGCTCTCGGCCGAGGGACGGCTGTCCGCGGTGATCCTCTGCATCCTGCCGCCGGGCTTCCTCCTCTTCTTCCTGGTGACCAACCCGTCCTTCCTCGATCCGCTCATCCATGACATCCGCGGCTTGGTGATCAGCGGGTTCGGCGTGATCTGGATGTCGATTGGTGTCTTCATGATGTCGCGCATGGTGAAGGTGGATGCCTGATGTTGCTCCTTCTCGCATTCATCCTCATCCTCGCAGCGCTCGCCGCCGTCGCCGCAGCGTTCGCAAAGGAGCAGCCTGACGGTCTGAGCCGCGCTCTCGACGCGCTGGAACGGTCAGGGCAGAGTGGGCAGGAACTCGCCAAGGAAGCTGATCTTCCTTTCGCCGACCGGGTGCTCGCGCCGCTCCAGGACCGGGCGCTCAGGGTCGGCCGTCGACTGACCGGGGCCGACAAGGCCGAACGACTGCGCCACAAGCTCGACCTCGCCGGCAACCCCTTCGGCTGGACGGTCGACCGCGTTCTTGCGTTGAAGGTCCTGAGCGCTGTCGTCGTACCCCTGCTGGCCTTCGTGCTGTGCTGGTCGCTCGGCGTTTCCACCGGAATCACGGTGATCGCCATCGGCGGCGGCGTGCTGATCGGCTTCGTGGGTCCAGATCTCTACCTCCACAACCTGGCGACCCACCGCGGGGACCTGATCAAGCGATCACTCGCCGATGCGGTCGACCTGATGACGATCAGCGTGGAGGCTGGTCTGGGTTTCGACGCAGCAGTCCAGCAGGTCGCCCGCAACACGACCGGGCCGGTTGCCGACGAGTTCTCCCGGGTCCTGCGCGAGATGCAGTTGGGCATGAGCCGATCCGAGGCGCTGAAGTCACTCGCCGCGCGCAGCAACGTCGACGACCTGAACACCTTCGTCGGGTCGATGGTGCAGGCCGATGCCTTCGGCATCCCGATCGCCCAGGTGCTCCGCGTCCAGTCGGCCGAGATCCGGGTCAAGCGTCGGCAGTATGCCGAGGAGAAGGCGCAGCAGGTCCCGGTCAAGATCATGGTTCCCCTGATCCTGTTCATCCTGCCTTGTCTGTTCATCGTCATCATGGGTCCCGCAGTGATCGGCGCGATCGACGCGTTCAGCGCGAATTGATCGACTGCGAGTCCTAGGCTCATCCTGTGCCGAGCAGCCAGTCGTACGCCGTCGTCGCCGCCGCGCGACTGTTCGCCCTGCTCGCGATCGGCGGACCGATCGCCTGGCTGCACCAGGAGCAGGGCCTGCTGGCGCTGGGCGCCATCGCCGCCGTATGGATCTACCAGGGCGTCACCGCCATTCGGCGTGATCTCCAACTGTCCCTCAGCCCGATGACCGAGGCCGCGGCGATCGGCGTCATCTGCGCACTGGCCATGAACGACGCTCCAGTCAGCCTCGCGGCTCTCGTGGTGCCTCCACTCTATGCAACGGCAGTTTCCGGCGTCCGCACCATGTTCCGGACCGTGTTGACCGAGCTGGTCGCGGTCGTCGCGCTTGCGTTGATGTGGTGGGAACACGTCACCCAGGACCAGGCCGTGGCCATCTTCACGTGGGCCATGACCGGACTCGGCCTGAGCCTGATCGCGGCGGTGACCTTCTCCTCGGACCGCATTCCCGATCCCCTCGCCCCCTACCGCGACGCGCAGGAGCATCTTCGTCAGCTCATCGAACTGGCGGGAAGCCTGAGTTCGGGCCTCGACGTCGGTGCCCTCGGCGGAGAGTTGCTCAGCCGCGTGAGCGATGACATCCCGAATCGCGGGTTGACCCTCTACGTCCCGCGAGGCGATGCGCTGGCCCCCGTCGCATCGACCGGCGAGGCCGAAGCAGCCGACGCTCATGCGATGGAGACACTCGCCGGCGACGTTCGCCTCCAGTCTCCCGACAGACCCAAGCCGGTCGAGATCGGAGAGGGTTTCGCCTTCCGAGCCAGTGACCAAGCCATCGTTGCCGGACTCCGCCCGTCTGGTGCCGACACGACTCGACCGCTTCCCCTGACAGCTACGACTTCAGACCTCACCGACATCTCCGTGAAACTCGATGCCGCGCTGCTCTTCGCCCAGTTCCGTGATGCGGCCACCGCCGACGAACGCAACCGGCTCGCCCGCGAGATGCACGATGGTGTCGCACAGGACATCGCGTCGCTCGGCTACATCATCGATGCCCTCGCCGCTCGCCCCGCCGACGAGCAACAGGCCAAGGCACTCACCATGTTGCGCGAGCGAGTGTCCAAGGTGGTCGCCGAGGTCCGTCAATCCGTGATGAACCTGCGCACCAGCATCGGGGAGAACGAGAGTCTCGGCGCCGCGATCAGCAACGTGGCTCGGCACCTGTCCGAGTCGTCGGGCATTCCGATCCGGGTGCGACTCGACGAGCAGCCGACGCGGCTGCGCCCCGAGGTCGAGGCAGAGTTGTTCCGCATCGCTCAGGAGTCGATGAACAACGCAGTGAAGCACGCCAGGGCGACATCGATCGATGTCCGGTGCCAGGTGTATGCCCCCGAAGCGATCATCACGGTCACCGACGACGGCGTGGGCCTGCAAAGTGCGCGGTCGGACTCACATGGCCTGAAGATCATGCGCGAACGTGCCAGACTGATCGGAGCGGAGCTCGTGGTCCGCGACAATGCCAGTCGCGGTCTCACTGTTTCCGTGGCGCTGAAGATCCCCCGGAGTTCCCCTGGCAGTCCGACAACTGACCAGGGCTCCCCCACCCTCCTGGAGAACCGATGACCGATCCGACCACCGTCCTCCTGATCGATGACCACGAGTTGATCCGCAATGGTCTCGGGGCAGTGATCGATCTCGAGCCGGACCTGAATGTGATCGCGACCGCCGGGTCGGTGGCTGAGGGCGTCCGTCGCTATCAGGAGACTCGTCCGGACGTGGTCATCACCGATCTGCAGATGCAGGACGGGACCGGACTCGATGTCGTCCGCACCCTGCGCAAGGACAACGACCGGGTCGGTCTGATCGTCCTCACCATGCATTCGGGCGACGAACAGATCTTCGCTGCCATGCAGGCAGGCGCCTCCGGCTTCGTCGGCAAGGACGCTCCGTCGACAGAGGTGATCAAGGCTGCACGTCACGCTGCTGTCTCGCCGAAGGCATTCGTCTGCGCGGGTCTGGTCGGTGCCATGATGCGCCGTCAGTCGGCCGAATCGACCGCGTTGACAGAGCGCGAGCACGATGTCCTGCTCCTGCTGGCCGAAGGACTGAATGCTGCCGCCATCGGCGCCAAGCTCTATCTCTCGGAGTCGACGACCAAGTCCCACATCGCCCGGATCTACCAGAAGTTGGGCGCGGCCAACCGCGCGCAGGCCCTGGTCACGGCGATGCGGATCGGCCTCCTCTCGATCGTGCAACCCGCCGCTCGCTGAACGCTGACATCGGCTCTCGCTCGGTAGTCCTAAGTGACTACCGGCGACGAGACGAACTCCCGATTCAGGCTGCGCGCAACTTGGGCAGAGTTCTCGTCATCGGGGAGGACTCCCCGGGGACACGTAGAACAGCACACAGGGAGAACCCGATGATCCAGTACCTCAACATCCTCATCAACGCCCGCTTCGCCAAGATGGAGGAGCGTGGCGCCACCGCCGTCGAGTACGGCCTGCTCGTCGCCCTCATCGCCATCGCCATCATCGTCGCGGTCAGCACCCTCGGCGGAAAGCTCACGGGTCTCTTCAACAAGGTCAGCTCGTCGCTCTGACCAAGTCGACGCAACTCCACGACCGAGGGGTGGCATCGGATCACCCGGTGCCACCCTCGGGCGACTTTTGACGATGTGACGCTCACCATCGGCAAGTGGGTGGCGTCCCGTTGTCGCTCCTCATCAGATTGGTGAGGATCTCCGCGCCGGGGAGCACCCCCCGGGGACACGTAGAACAGCACACAGGGAGAACCCGATGATCCAGTACCTCAACATCCTCATCAACGCCCGCTTCGCCAAGATGGAGGAGCGTCGCGCCAC
>JASLDK010000112.1 GCA_030145945.1 Nocardioides sp. | reverse complement strand
GATGAGCGAGTACTTCGAGTAGGCACGGAACCCGCTCGCGGCGTCCGGCAGGTCGAGGCCCGCCGCGCGCGAGGCGACCCACGACCCGAAGCGCTGCATGACCTTCTTGAAGCCGGAGAAGTGCTCGATCGTGCGCGTCTGTCGGTCGCCGATGACGATCTCGGCCTCACGCCGGAGGATCGGCTGGACCAGCTCGGCGATCTGGGCCTGCGGGTACTGGTTGTCCCCGTCGGTGTTCACGACGATGTCCGCCCCGTGGAGGAGCGCGTAGTCGACACCGTCACGGAAGGACCGGGCCAGCCCCATGTTCGTGGTGTGGTGCACGAAGTGCTTGACCCCGTGCTCCTTCGCCACCTCGACGGTGCGGTCGGTGCTCCCGTCGTTGATGACCAGGATCTCGATCTCGTCGATGCCGTCGATCTGCCGAGGGATCGAGTCGATGACGCTGGCGAGGGTCTCCTCCTCGTTGAGGCAGGGGATCTGGACGAACAGTTTCACGGAGTGGTAGGTCCCTGTGTGTCATCGGTCGGTGGGTTCCGACTCGCGAGGTCGCTGACGATCCTAGGTCGCCAGGGCAGTCCGCACCTGGCGGAACCTGAAGCATTCTACGCAGAGCCCGGGCACGACCAGGCCGCTGCGTCGGCGTGCCACCATGGTGCGGTGGCTGCCTTCCGCTCGTCCGTCGCCCGCCTGGTCCGGCACCTCCGGCCCACGACGCCGGAGGACACCGCGGTCGCTCCGGAGCCGCCCCTCGTCGGGTTCGTCGTGCACGCATCGGGCCGACCTGCCACTGGTGCTTGACTACTGAATGACCTCCGCTGACGGCGACCGAGCACGCCGATCGGTGTCTGACCGACGGGTCGGTTGAACGGCTTGCTAGGCTGCCCCGGTGCAGATCCGCGAACTGAAGATCCGAGGCGCGTGGGAGTTCACGCCCGTCCAGCACGGCGACGCACGAGGAGCATTCCTCGAGGCGTACCGGGCGGACGTCCTCGAGGAGACCGTCGGCCACCCTCTGGACCTGCGACAGGTCAACATGTCGATCTCGTCGGCGGGCGTCGCCCGGGGCATCCACTACGCCCTCGTCGCTCCGAGCCAGGCGAAGTACGTGACCGCAGTCCGTGGCGCCTTCATCGACTACATCGTCGACATCCGGGTCGGCTCCCCGACGTTCGGGCAGTGGGACTCGGTCCGCATCGACGACGTCGACCGCAAGGCGGTGTACCTGTCCGAGGGGCTCGGCCACGCGATCGTCGCGCTCGAGGACCAGTCGACCGTGAACTACCTCGTCAGCGCCCACTACAACCCCGAGCGAGAGAAGGGGATCACGATCCTCGACCCGACCGTCGGGCTGGAGCTGCCGGAGGGACTGGGCGAGCCCGTGCTCTCGGAGAAGGACACCAGCGCCCCGACGCTCGAGGAAGCCGCTGCCGCGGGCCTGCTGCCCACCTACGAGGAGTGCGTGGCGTACACCGAGTCGCTCCGAACGAAGAAGTAAGGAAGAGATCCCGATGAAGGGCATCATCCTCGCCGGGGGTTCCGGCACCCGCCTCTGGCCGATCACCAAGGGCATCAGCAAGCAGCTCATGCCGATCTACGACAAGCCGATGGTCTACTACCCGCTGTCGACCCTGATGATGGCCGGCATCCGCGAGGTGCTCGTGATCACGACGCCGGAGTACAACAACCAGTTTAAGGCACTGCTCGGTGACGGCTCGTCCCTCGGCATGGAGATCGAGTACGCGGTGCAGCCCAGCCCGGACGGCCTCGCGCAGGCGTTCGTCATTGGCGAGGAGTTCATCGGCGACGACAGCGTCGCGCTGGTCCTCGGCGACAACATCTTCCACGGCACCGGCCTCGGCACGAACCTCCGGAAGAACACCGACGTCCAGGGCGCCACGATCTTCGCGTACCACGTCGCCGACCCGAAGGCCTACGGCGTGGTCGAGTTTGACGACGCCTTCACCGCGGTCTCCATCGAAGAGAAGCCGGCGGAGCCAAAGTCGAACTACGCGGTGCACGGGCTGTACTTCTACGACAACAAGGTAATTGAGATCGCGAAGACGATCGAGCCGAGCGCCCGTGGGGAGCTCGAGATCTCGACCGTCAACGAGCGCTACCTCGAGGCAGGGGAGCTCGGCGTCCAGGTCCTCGACCGCGGGACGGCATGGCTCGACACCGGCACGTTCGAGTCGATGATGCAGGCGTCCGAGTACGTGAAGGTCATCGAGGACCGCCAGGGCTTCAAGATCGGCTGCATCGAGGAGATCGCCTGGCGCAACGGCTGGATCGACGACGCACAGCTCGCCGACCTCGCCGCCCCGCTCGTCAAGGGCGGCTACGGCGTCTACCTCCAGCGGCTCCTCTCCGCATAGTCACCCCCGTGGCGCCCGGCTCTGGTTGGTTCGGTCGACGCCGCCGTCGCGACGCGACGCCCTCCGGCTCCGGCCTGGAGGCGCGACCCGCGTCCATGACGGCGGCGTCGCCCGTCCGCGTGGCCGGGTTCGACGGCCCGGCGCAGGTCCGGCAGACCGGCGTCACCGTGCTCCTCGTCAGCCGGTCCGACCGGCACGAGCGGTTGCCCGCGATGGTCACCGCTGCCCGGACCGCCTTCGGTCCCGAGGTG
>JASLDK010000065.1 GCA_030145945.1 Nocardioides sp. | reverse complement strand
CTGGTGGTTGCTGTCCGGCAGCACGATGAGGTCGGCACTCTCGACCTGCGGGAGGGTGCCGGAGGCGTACTGGATCAGCCCGTAGATGCCCATCCCGATGATGGCGAGCATGAAGCCGTAGGTCGGGATCGCGAAGAAGGTCCCCGATTCCCTGACGCCGCGCAGGTTCATTCCGGCCAGGATCACCACCAGTAATGACGCGAATATCGCCTCGTGTCCGGAGATGAAGCTCAGCGCTGACGCGGCGTTCTGCACGCCGGAGGAGATCGACACGGCGACGGTCAGGACGTAGTCGACCAGCAGTGCGCTCGCGACGGTGATCCCCGCCGTCGCGCCGAGGTTGACGGTCGCGACCTCGTAGTCGCCACCGCCCGACGGGTAGGCGTGCACGTTCTGTCGGTAGGACAGCACAACCGTGAACATCACGACCGCGACGGCGATGCCGACCTTCCAGGACCAGACGTACGCCGACGCCCCGGCCATCGACAACATGATGAAGACCTCGTCGGGTGCGTAGGCCACCGACGAGAGCGCGTCACTGGCGAACACGGGAAGCGCGATCCGTTTGGGGAGCAGCGTCTCCCCCAGTTGCGCGCTGCGAAGCTTGCGCCCGAGGAGGATTCGCTTCGATACGTCGCCGACACCCACGAGCGACAACGGTAGGGCATCGGAGTCGGTACGACGTCGTCACGACGCGAGTCGGGCCGCGGGTGGGATAGCGTTCTGATCGTGCACGTCGTGATCATGGGTTGTGGCCGGGTCGGCTCGACCTTGGCCCGCAGCCTCGAGGACCGCAACCACACCGTGTCGATCATCGACACCGAGCCGGACGCGTTCCGTCGGCTGGGTCCGGGGTTCAACGGTGACAAGATCCCCGGCATCGGGTTCGACCAGGAGGTCCTGGAGAAGGCTGGCATCCGGCGTGCAGACGCGTTCGCCGCCGTGTCCAGCGGTGACAACTCCAACATCATCGCCGCCCGCGTGGCGCGGGAGAGCTTCGGCATCCAGCAGGTTGTCGCCCGCATCTACGACCCGGGCCGCGCCGAGGTCTACCAGCGTCTCGGCATCACCACGGTCGCCACCGTCAAGTGGACCGCCGACCAGGTGCTGCGCCGGATCCTCCCGGCCGGCGCGGAGCCGGACTTCCGCGACCCGTCGGGCACGATCCGGGTCGACCACATCCCCGCTCCCGAGGTCTGGGTCGGCGCGAGCGTCGGCCAGCTGCAGGAGCAGGGTCGATGCCGCGTGGCGTGGATCGACCGCCTCGGCGAGGGCATGCTGCCGGACCGGGACACGATCATCCAGGAGGGCGACCGACTCCACGTCGTCAACCGTGAGGACACCGCCGACCATGCCTACCAGGTGCTCGGCCGCGGGCCCGAGCACGAGGGTTGAGGGGTACCAGACACATGCGCGTCGCCATTGCAGGAGCCGGAGCCGTCGGTCGTTCGATCGCCAGCGAGCTGATCGAGAACGGTCACGAGGTGCTCCTCATCGACAAGTCCCCCTCGTCGATCCGCCCCGAGCGGGTCCCCGACGCCGAGTGGCTGCTGGCCGACTCGTGCGAGTTGTCCTCCCTCGAGGAGGCTCGCCTCGACAAGTGCGACGTGGTCATCGCAGCCACCGGTGACGACAAGGCCAACCTCGTCACGTCCCTGCTCGCGAAGACCGAGTTCGGTGTGCCCCGCACCGTCGGGCGGGTCAACCACCCCAACAACGAGTGGCTCTTCACCGAGGCGTGGGGCGTCGACGTGAACGTCTCCACCCCGCGGATCATGTCCGCACTGGTGGAGGAGGCCGTCAGTGTGGGCGATCTGGTGCGGCTGTTCACCTTCCGCAAGGGCAACGCCAACCTGGTCGAGATGGTGCTGCCCTCGGACTCGCCGTACGTCGGCAAGGCATCGGGTCTGATCCCGCTGCCCGACAACTGCGCGCTGGTCTCGATCCTGCGTGACGGGCAGGTCTACGTGCCGACGCCGGAGCAGCCGGTCGAGTCCGGGGACGAGCTGCTGTTCGTCGTGCCTGCAGAGGCCGAGGACGAGCTCGAGCGGCTGCTGGCGCCGTCGTCGCACCCGGCCAAGTAGGTCGTCGGTCAGGCGGGCTCGGCGTCCGCGTCCCGTGAAGGTCGCTGTGCGACCTCCTCGGCGTCCGCTGGCGCTTCGTCCAGCGGCGTAGCGTTCCGGGCCAGCAGCCAGATCATCACCGACCACGATCCGATGCGCAGCACCCAGCCGAGGCCGGTGCGCAGCACGAGGATGAGGACCACGGCGTGGTCGGCGTCGATGCGTCCGGTGTGGCCGAGCAACCAGACCGGTCCCTGCAGCAGCACGCCGATGGCTCCGGGCAGCAACATCACCCAGGTCAGTCGGCTGCACAGCCGTACGACGAGGGGCTGGTCGTGCCACGCGGTCGCATCGCCGGTCACGCTGCCGAGCATGAAGCCGAGCATCGGCCACCCGATCAGACAGGTGAAGCCGAGCACGATGGTGTAGCCCAGGCTGATCAGGATGCCCGGCAGGAAGAACGCAAGTGCCTGGTCGGACTCGGATCCGCCGGAGCTCTCGGCCCAGCGGACGAAGACCCATCCGATGCCGATGCCGAAGACGGCGTTGAGGACGAACTGGGTGCTCGAGCGCTGAACGAGTCGCGCGACGAGCGCGGCGCCGGCGACGACCAGGCTGCCGACCAGGGCCCACTGCAGTTCCTTGGTGGTCAACCAGACGACGGTGAACACGATGCCCGGAACGGCGGCCTCGATCATGCCTCGGCGTCCGCCCAGCGCGGTCGCCAACTGTTTGCGGACGAGCGCCTCGACGGTCTGGACCCCGATCACAGGGCTCTGCTGCTCATTCACGGGTTCGCTCACAGCAACTCATAACGGGGGTTGTAGAGCATCCGGGTGGCGTCCTGGGTCCCGATTCGACCCTTGACCTCCAGGGCACGGCCGGGGCCGATCCCGGCGATCCGTCGGCGTCCCAGCCAGATCACGGTGATCACGCCCGTGCCGTCGTACAACTCGGCCTCGAGGGCAGGCACGCCGCCGCGGGGGCGGAGGGTCACGGTCCGCAGCGTGCCCCGCAGCCGGACGAGTTCACGATCGGGCGCCTCGCCGATCGACACGACGCCGTCGCGGACGAACGTCTCGCGCAGGTCGCGTGCGTCGGCCTCGTTGGCGTTGGCCCACTTGCTGATCGATCGCCGCAGCCGGCTCTTGTTGCCCATCGCAAGCGTCAGCCGGCCTCGACGGCCCGGGGCGTCGCGCCGTCGGGCAGGCTCAGCGGCAGCTGCTCACCGACCGGCATCGCGTTCGCGCCACGGCGTACGGCGACCCGGGCGATCGCGTCCTCCCACGCCTGGGCGGTCTCGGGCTCGCGGGCGGGCTCACCCAGCAGGGTCGCGCGCAGCAACCAACGGGAGCCGTTGATGCCGATGACGCGCGAGGTCTGGGTGCCGACGGCTCCGTCCTCACGGGTCATCTGCACCTCGCAGACGAGCTCGGTGCCGAACCGGCCCTCGCGCTCGGTGGCCGTGCCACCGCGACGAGCCGCGTCGGCTGCGATCTGCGGACGGATGTCACTCCACAGGTCACCGTTGCGGGGCGCCGCGAAGGCCCGCAGCTCGACGGCCCCTGCATCAGTGGCGAGCAGGACGGCACGCACGACGCCGCTCTGCTCATCGACCTGGACACGCAGCTCGTGGTCTGCGCTGGGGGCGACCAGGATCGCCCCGAGATCGAGACGCTCGATGCCGTCGCCGTGGACGTCCTCGGCGTCGAACGGACCTCCGATCGAGTCACTTCCTGTCGGCGTCTCGGCGGCATCGACGGTTGCGTCGGTCGTCACGTCGTTGCTCGCGCCGACATCCTTGCGCCGCAGCCTCACTGTGTCCTCCTCGTTGCCCGCCGGGGGCAATCGTTCCGCTCCGGGACCCTCATCCTGCGAATCCCCCTGTTGAACCGTATCCGCCACTCCCACGAACGCTGTCGGGAAGGGTCGCGACCGGCTCGAACCTGGCCCGCTCCACACGCTGGATCACCAGTTGAGCGATCCGGTCGCCCCGGCGCAACGCGATCGCCTCGGCCGGGTCGTGATTGATCAGCAGCACCTTGATCTCTCCACGGTAGCCCGCGTCCACGGTGCCCGGAGTGTTGACGATGGACAGACCGTGCCTGGCGGCCAGCCCCGATCGTGGATGCACCAGCGCGACGAACCCGTCGGGCAGCGCGATCGCGACGCCGGTGGGGATCAGCGCTCGCTCCCCGGGCGCCAGGGTGACGTCGACCGCCGTCACCAGGTCGGCGCCGGCATCGCCGGGATGAGCGTACGACGGCAGCGGAAGTCCGGCATCGAGCTGCTGGACGGCGATCACGAGGGCGGACGAGGCTTCGGCGGGCACGAGAGGAGACCCTAGCGACTCGGCGTCGCCGGGCGGATGGGATCATCCTCCCCGTGAGCGAGACGGCGGGATACCAGGAGCGTCTTCGCGTCCCGCTGCGTTGGTGGGCGCAGGGCACGATGCTCGTGGCGACCCTGTGGTTGACCCTCATCGTGGCCCTCATCGGCCATGCCGCCTGGCTCGCCTGGGTCGTCACCGGACTGGTGCTCGTCGGCATGGCGGCGGCGCTGCGCGCCTACGGCAACGCCCGGATCGTGGTGGCCGACGGTTGGTTCCAGGCCGGTCGGGCCCGGATCGAGATGTCGTACGTCGGTGCCGCGGAGGCCCTCGACCCCGAGAGCACGCGCCGGGTCTCCGGCCCCGAGGCGGATGCACGGGCCTATCTGCTGCTGCGCCCCTACTTGCGCCAGTCGGTGAAGGTCGAGATCACCGATCCGGCCGACCCGGTGCCCTACTGGTTGATCAGCTCCCGTCACCCACGGGCGCTCGCGAACGCGTTGAACGCCGTGCGAGCGGGCGAACCGACCGACCACTGAACCGCACGGCACGGGGCCAGTAGGCTCATCTGCATGGCACAGGACAGTTCCAAGGTCTGGTCCGCATTCTCCCTCGTGGCTGCGCTCGGCGCAGCCTCGGTCGCGAAGAAGGGGCTCGACACCAGTTGGCGGGCGGCGACGGGCAAGAAGCCCCCGGCCAACCCCGCCGACCCGGACGTGGACGTGTGGGAGGCCGTCGCCTGGGCTGCCGTCAGCGGCACCTTCGTGGCTCTGGCCAAGATGCTCGCGCAGCGCCGGGCGGCGCACTACTACCTGCGGTCGACAGGCGACCTGCCTCCAGGCCTGCGCAAGGGCGACGCCTGAGGGCACATCCGGCTCGATCACGACAACGCTCTGGGAAGAGAAGCACATGAAGCACGGCACCCGCCGGTTGTCGTACGCCGCATTCGCGCTGGTCGTGATCGGCTACCTGGTGGTCATCAAGGGCATCGGCACGCTGGCCGGCAAGATCTGGGACATCGACGACGTGACCACCACTGAGGGCGTCATCGTCCTCATGTGGCTCCCGCTCGGCGCGGCCCTCGTCTACACCTATGCATGGGTCGCCGCCCTCGGCTGGTGGAGACCGGTCCTCCACGACTCCCGTCCCGTCCAGCGCTGGGTGTGGGCCGTCCCGATCGTCTTCGCTGTCTGCATCGGACTGGCCATCAACTACGGCGAGCTCGCGGACAAGGGCATCGGCTACGTCCTCGCGCTGCTGGTCGCCACCCAGATCGTCGGCTGGGGCGAGGAAGGCATGTTCCGCGGCCTCGGCGTGACCACCCTGCGTGACCACGGTTTGAGCGAGGGCAAGGTTGCGCTGTGGTCGAGCCTGATCTTCGGCGCAGTCCACATCAGCAACGCCATCGGCGGCGCCGCGAGCCAAGCACTGCCGCAGGCGGTCGCGGTCAGCTTTGCCGGGTACTTCTTCTACCTGATCCGCCGGATCAGCCGCGGCAACATCGTGAACTCGGTCATTCACGGCCTCTTCGACTTCTCCATCATCAGCGCGACGGCAGTCGTGGTCGACCAGAAGGGATACGTCGGAACCGCTGCGGCGATCCTGGCGTACCTCGTCGTGGGCATCCTGCTCATCATCCGCCGCAAGCGGATCGAGCTCGCTGAAGCCTGACCCGACAACGCTGCCCGATCACGACGGCCCGGGCTCCCCGAGGGGGAGCCCGGTCCTCGAGTGCTACACGCAGTCGCGGCAGATCATCTTCTTCTCGTCCGCGAGCTGGCTGCGGTGGTGGACGAGGAAGCAGCTCATGCAGGTGAACTCATCGTCCTGCTTGGGCTTCACCTCGACCGCGAGCTCTTCGTGCGAGAGGTCCGCGCCGGGCAACTCGAAGGACTCCGCGGCCTCGGTCTCGTCCTCGTCGACCTTGCCGGAGTTCTTGTCGTGGCGGCGCGCCTTGAGCTCTTCGATGCTCTCCTCGGACTGCTCGTCCTCGTTCTTGCGTGGTGCGTCGTAGTCAGTCGCCATGACGTTTCCTCTCCCCTCAGCTGGCTGCCCGCCTCGCTGGTGGTGTCGAGCGGGGCGCGGCAGATTGTGCACCATCGGGCATGGATTGCAACACCCGGGTCCGTGCGAGTCCCCAGAACAGTGACGAGGACCGCGCTATTCCCTATGCCCGTTCGTCGCCGAGGAATCCGGAGGAACGCACCGCGTCGAGCAGGGTGTCGAAGCCGTGCGCGGGTCCGCAGACGACCGCGCGGCGGCCGGCGGCGCCGGTGGTGACGAGGACGCGAGCACCGGCGAGTTCGGCGATCAGCCCGCCCGCGGCGTCGTCCCAGAGATTGACGCCTTCCTCTACGTAGCCGTCGAGGGCGCCTTCGGCGACCCGGCACAGGTCGAGGGCGCACGATCCCGTACGACGGATGTCGCGGATCTGCGGCAGCAGGCGTGCTGCTGCGGCGCCCTGGATCTCGCGGACCGACCGGGTGTAGTTGAACCCGGTCGCGATCAGCCGGTGGGACAGCGGCGCCGGTCCGCGGACGGCGATCGGCGTTCCGTCCCGGGTGGCCGGCGCGCCCGTGTGCCCGGCGTACAACGTGCCGGTCGCGACGTTGAGGACGACACCGGCGACGACGACCCCGTCGAGCTCTGCGGCGATGGAGACTGCGAACTCGGGGATGCCGTAGAGGAAGT